>JAHDIA010000318.1:5520-7129 GCA_020631035.1 Chitinophagales bacterium
TTAGAACAAAAATATAAGTGTATACACAATTAAATTTAATAATTACATCAATTAAAAATTATGAAGATGGAGAATTTATTTAAACTAATATGTTTAGTTGTTTGCTTTATGGAAGTAGGTAATACTTTTGCAAAGGCGCAAACAAGCAATGATGTCGAACTCAAAATGGAATATAGAGCGGAAAATTGTTATTTGTCAGATCCTCAGTACATTGTAGATCTTTATGTGCGAAACAATTCGAGTACACCTAAATATTTGGGGAATAGCAGCATTTATTTTACTTATGACCCTGGAGTTTTAGCCTTTAATAAATATGAATCGATCAATTTTAATGAAAACAATCATTGTCTCTTACAATCTATAGGAGAATTTGAAAGCGAAAATACTCTACTACCAGTAGGAGAAGAAACGCCAACAACAGATACAGATGATGTAAGACCACCTAAAGGAGAAGCTAATATAAATCCAATAACAGAAAGTCCATTTTGGGAAATTAATACTGCTACGGAGCAAGTAAAACCTTCTAGCCTTTTAAACCCTGTAAATCCTTATGCAGCACAACAAGCTGATGGGGAAACTCCTGGGCACTTTCTTGTGACAATTTATTTAGTACAACCTTCTATCCAGGTAGGTAGCGAAATGAAGGTTTTTTCGTGTACTGAGATCAATGATTGGACCTTGGTGGGCAGTGTTTACTTTGATGTGAAAAGTATAGGTGCTGTGCCTAATTTTGAGTTTGTAGGTACCCCTCAAGGTATGCCTACAGATACCAAAGGTTGTAATTTTTCTACAGATATAAACAAGTTGAAATACCCACAAGATTTAATTGTACCTGAAATAGATTTTTCTTACTTCATGGCAGTTTGTGTAGGTGCCAATAAAACAGGAGGGGAAATGATTGAAAATGAAACTGTAAAGTTGTATCCCAATCCATTTAATGCTACACTCAATTTTTCTTATACAGCTTCTGAAAAAGGAGACATAAACATTGCGCTCTACAATAAAATAGGGCAAAAAATTAAAAATCTTACCATGGGACAAAGCCTTGACATTGGGAATCAAACTTGGCAGTTCGATTTGGACGAATTACCCAATGGTATGTATTACATTCAAACCGAAATGAATGGTGTGGTAGAAATGAATAAGGTGGTTAAAGTGAATTAATGTTTGACAATCTACAATGATTTGTTGACCAATAGATAGTACCTTTCTCAAAGGAATATCATATCTAAAAACAATTTTTCTTAAACTTTTAGACGAAGGAGGAGAGTAGCGAAACTACGCCTGACAGCAGCGGCTACCCCACAGTCCCGACGCAAGGAGGGCGAGGAGTAATAGCGGATGGCAGGGAGTGACCTTCGTTTGGAGTGTGTGAACGTTCCGTTCTACACATTTTAAAATCTATAAAACATAATTTTGATGAAAAAAATAAATTGTATTTATATCTTTTTAGTGGGCTTGTTTTTTGCCACTGAATTGTATGGGCAAAATTGCTCTGGTAATTGTGGCATCAATAGTGCTACTGCCAAAGTATTAAAAGACAATCCTGATTTGCTACAAAAACTGCAAGAAAGTATTGCTATTCATAAAAATAAAACTGTAATAAAAG
>JAHDIA010000319.1:0-3572 GCA_020631035.1 Chitinophagales bacterium
AACAAAAATTCATTAGCCAAAACATCAATTTATTTAATTTACAGTGTACTTAGGAGCATTTAGCAAAATACCCACATAGCTACAGCTAAGTGGGTATTTTGGCCCGCAAAAAGGCGTATTTTTTAAGCAAATGGCTCAGAATTTTACTAGCATCTTATACTAACAGTCTGCCACCATACAAAAATGATACATAGACGTTCAACGAACATATTGTTCTACAATGGTCAGTTGTTGACTATCCCCAAATTGCTGGAAATTCCATCCGTATTGCCCTTCTGTCAATTCCATTTTGACCACCAACAAATTGGAGGTAACTTTGATGACAGTCATTTCCCAATCATACGTATCGTAATCGCTGTCTAATTGGACGGTGTTGTCTCCAATAATGTCGTAGCTTCCAGTTACATAGGTTCTGTAATAGCTGCCATCTTCGTTGAATTGTAAATGGTGTGCAGTGATGCTTCCACTACCCAAGTCCCCACTATCTATTCCATTGACAATGACTTTATCGAGGCTCCAACCTCCTATTAAGTCGCTTGTTTCTATGTCTACTTTTTCGCAAGAGGAAAATAGACAGGCAAGGAGTAAACAAAGAGTGTAGGTTAAATTTTTCATCTTTTTTATTTTTATAATACCTTATTTTACGTTTTAACGAATGTATTGTTCAATAATCGTCAACTGTTGGCTAATGCCAAATTCTTGGAAATTATATCCATATTCGCCTTCTGTCAATTCCATTTTTACCACCAACAAATTGGGCGTCACTTTGATGACAGTCATTTCCCAATCCCAAGCGTCACCATTGTCATACTCTGTGTCTAGCTGAATGATGTTGTTGCCAATGATCTGATAAGAACCATGAATATATGATCTAAAATAACTTCCATCTTCGCTGAATGATAAATAATGTGATGTAGCACTCCCACCACCCACTAAGTCTTCACTATCTATCCCATTGACAATGACTTTATCGAGGCTCCAACCTCCTATTAAGTCGCTTGTTTCTATGTCTACTTTTTCGCAAGAGGAAAATAGACAGGCAAGGAGTAAGCAAAGAGTGTACACTAAATTTTTCATTTTTTTTATTTTTAGGGTTATAGACTCCAAATATAAGTTATTTGAGCGACAAATGCCACTTCCCAATTGCCACTAGATGACATTACAGCCACATTCTACCCCATACATTGGCGATTTTTGACAAATGTTTATTCCTTCAGAAAAAAGGGATATTTTAGCGTCGGATGAGCGGGTGGTTGAATGCTTGTACGAAGCATAAAGCCTGCGTTGGCTAACCAGAGTACACGCAGCCTCAAAGCGACACACGCTGCACAATAAAAAAACTAGCTGATAATATTAAAAACTAATTAAATGAAAAAATCAACTATTTTTCAAATGGCAATTGTCATGGGATTTTTGTTCTTTTTAAGTAGCAATGCATTTGCTCAATTGGACAAGCGTATTAGAAAGGCGAAAGTTGTTCCTGGCACTATTTTAAAGGATGGGCAATTTGTTGAAGGATACATTAAACGAGCGAGCGAAACTGCTTATCAATTAAAGATAAAATTTATTGAAAAAGCAAAATTTGAAGACGAAAGTGTCAAAATTAAAAACAGGGATTTCACTTCCTATAAACCCAAAGAAATTGGAGGTTTTGAGATAGATGATGTATTCTACGAATCTGTCAAATTTGCTCCGCCTACTTTTCAAGAGGGAGGTGGCAAAATGCAAATTGGATTGGTTCGTATAAATTTCTTTTTGAGAAGAGGAGAGGAAAACAAAATTACTTTTTATGAGTATGTCTACACAGAGGAAACAGAGGATAGATTTGAAAATATAACAAAAGAGAATGTTGTTTTGTTGGTTTACAAAAAAGGCGAAAGTGGCAAACTCAAGTCGGTAAGTGCGCTTGATGTCAAAAGAGAATTGGCTGATTGTCCGAAAGTAATTACCAAATTTAAAAATAGAGAATACAATGAACAAATTGTCAAAAATGAAAAATGGAACAATCTCTTTAATGGACTAAAGAATGATTATGAAATGAATATCCGAATATTAGAGGATTATAACGATCTTTGTAAGTGATAAACAGTCGATGGTCCATAGTCGATGGTCCTTGTGGTATGTAACGACTATGCACCATCGACTATCAACCATTAAAACCCTACATTATGAACAAAATATATTTTCTTTTAAGTCTTTTACTGGTCTCCCTTGCTAGTTTTGCCCAAGAAATCATCTGGGAAGAATTAAATGATTCAATGCCGTCTATTCAACAGCTTTCTAAAAAAGTCAATGGCAATCATCTTGTATTGGGATCTCGTTATGTTTCTAAAGTCCTCAATCCTCCTAGAATAGATAAAAAAGGGGGAAGAACATTTAGAGAATCACTCTTTAGCTATCATATTGGAGAATTGGATGGTGCAAACAATTTGACTTGGCATTATGATTCTAAATTAGAAGACAATGAATCTGGACAGTTTATTTTAAGCTCTAAAGATGATGGATGTATTTTGTTCAAATCAAAAAAGGAGGAAATAGATGGGAAGCATACTAGAAAAATTTTGGCTCAAAAACTCAATGCCTCTTTTGAGGAGGAATGGGTCAAAGAATTGCCCAATGTTTTAAGTGTCAAAGAAGGGGTGATACATCCAAATGGTCATTACACTTTGCTTTTGCAAAAAAAAATAGCACTGTCTGAATCTGAAACCGAAAATTTCCCAGGCATTGTTCACTTTGATCAACAGGGCAATGAAATATGGAATACCATTATTGAAGACACACTGGTTGATGTAAACAGTATTTTATTGAGCAGCAAAAATGAGTTTTTGTTGGCAGGAAGTAGAGATTTGCCTGTTACTGGCTGTATCCCAGATCAAGATTATTTGGTCATCAAATTGGACCAAGCAGGCAATGTGCTTTGGTCCAAAACCCATATAGGTCCTGGTAGTAGCTCTGCAAAAGATATTGTAGAAACACCCAATGGTGATTTTGTCATTGGAGGGTCTACTAGGAGTACGGAAGGTAGATACAAACACATCGAAAGCTTATTTGGTGGAGAAGGTAGCCCAGAAGTAAGTGTATTTAAAATTGATAAAAATGGCAAAATGATGTGGCATAAATCCTATGGTGGTTTGGGACGAGATGGATTTAGTCAACTTTTGCTGAAACAAGATGGTCGAATGATGCTCTTGGGTGCCACGGAAAGTAGGGATGGGACTGTCTATAAAAATCATGGTGGTTTTGATATTTGGCTGTTACAACTAAGTTCCAATGGAGAACTAATTTGGGAAGAAACCTATGGAGGAGCAGGAAATGACAGAGTGCATACTTTCTTTCAAAATAAAGAGAATAGTTATACCATTGTAGGCACCAAAGAAACAGACAATAACCAATCTTGTCCTTGGCTATTTAAAATAGAAGATGCCTTTGATGTCTCCAAACCCGAAACCCATCCTAGTGATCGCAAAAACAAAACAAAAACAATGACAGTCGAAAACATCAAAAATGATGCAGAGGTTGACGAATTTCTCAGCAATAAAATCCCTGTATATGGATATGTAAATAGCAATGAC
>JAHDIA010000319.1:3582-7097 GCA_020631035.1 Chitinophagales bacterium
GGGGGTTACCTCCGAAACTTTGAATCTTCTCAATGGTTCAAGACCGATTTTAATGAAGATGGGAAACTTGATTTGTTAATTCACGGGATAGATAAAAGAGACAAGCATCAATTGTTTTGTATAGTGTCCAAAATAGATGGAAGCTATGAAGGAATACAAATTTATAATGACTATGATAAAAAGTATAGCTCAAAAATCATAGAGCAGGAAGGGCAAAAGATGATTGTAACAGAAATAATCCAAGATGATAAATATGGATTTAGGAATGATAAAAATGACTCTGATGAAAAAAACTCTGATAAAAAGTCTAGTCCCAAAATAGAGCAGAAAGAAACAGAGATGATTGTAATAGGACGCCGACTTTTTAGTGGATTTAATAAACAGGATACCTTGGTCTACAAATATGGAGCCTTTTTGGACTATAATAAAAAGCCACTAGATGCCAATCAAATTGAAAGTGTTGAGATCCAAATTAGTTCTGGTGGGTTCTCTTATAAAAGCCCTGTAAAATACAAACTTTATGCTGATAAAACAATGGAGGTAAATATAAAAGAAATAATTGTATCTAAAATAGAGGATGCACAAGAAGAAAGCATAGATACAAAAGAAGAAAATGTTGAAGTACAAATCACAGAAAGAAATGGTAAAAGAATCATAAAAAAGACTCATACAAAAAAATGGTCCCTCAAGCAAGAAACATACGATGTGCTTTGGCAAACTGCTATGGAATTTAAAGTTCCCAATCCTGAAAAAGAATTAATGAAAATAATGTATACTGGCTCCAGTTCTTATCAATTGATTGTACAATTAAAAAATGGAGAAACACTCAATTATAGAGATAGCTGGCCCTTTCAATCAAAAACTTTTGAAAGGATAAATGCATTGTTCCAAGAGTATTATGCATCAACAAAAGAAGCTGGGAAACAAGATAATGGCAAACAATAGTCTATGAAACCTTAGTAGGTTTCAGTTTGCAACTGAAACCCAAAGGAGCGAAAGTTTGTAACTTGCAGATAGTAGTAAGTCGCAGACTTACACTCCTTCAACTTCAAGTGACGCTATCGCTTAACACTTAAAGTTACATTGGGTATGTTTAACTTCATTTTATCAAAAGAGGACAAAAATTAAGCAAAAGGAGACAAAAAACACTTTGTCTATTTAAAGGTTTTTTATCTAGACATTATGCAATAATATTTTTCTTATATTTATCCCATGTTGTATAGAAAAATATTATTGCTGCTCCTTGCCTGCCTTCCCTTGGTATTGCAAGCCCAAACAATTAAGAAAACCCTTTTGATTGGTATTGATGGTTGTCGCCCAGATGCACTGCAAACAGCCAACACGCCCAATTTGGATCGACTCATTGCCAATGGCATCTATAGCCCCGATGCCCTCAACGACGACATTACCTATAGTGGCCCTGGCTGGTCTGCCATCGTTTGTGGGGTCTGGTCGAACAAGCATTTGGTGACCAACAATTTCTTTTTGACACAAGACTATGACAGCTACCCTAGCATCATCAAAAGAATCGAGGACTACAATCCCAGCTTGACCACCGCTTCGATTTGTCACTGGAATCCCATCAATGACTTTATGATACAAGGTTTTGCCGACTACAAAGCCAACCTTAGTACCGACCAAGATGTCAGCAATGATGCTGTTAATTACCTCACCAACAATGATCCCGATTTTATGTTCCTACACTTCGACGATGTAGATGCTGCGGGCCATTCCAATGGTTTTTCCTCAACGGTTTCCTCCTACATCTCGGCAATCGAAGGAGTGGATGCCAATCTTGGTCCAGTACTAGACGCCATCGAAAATCGCCCCAATTATGCCAATGAAGATTGGCTGATTTTGGTTACCACCGATCACGGCGGATTGGGCTTGAGTCATGGTGGTACGACCATACAAGAAGAAAAAGTATTTGTGATTGTGAGTGGCAATAGTGTGGACACCCAACTCTTAGTAAGAGACAGTACGGTTACGGTCAATCCTACCACCAATTGTTTGGGAACTCCAACAGAATTGCAAATGGACGGAGAAGACGATTATGTACAAATTCCCAACAACTCCTTGTTCAATTTTGACTCTAATCAAGATTTTACCATCGAGTGTCGGGTCAGAACCGATATTGCTGCCGATGTGGCAATTGTAGGAAACAAGGACTGGACTTCTGGGAACAGTCGAGGCTTTGCGTTTTCTTTTAAATACGATTCTGGTCCCGAATGGAAAGTCAATATTGCCGATGGTTTCTTTAGAGCCGACATCAATACGGGTGGAGCCATTGCCGACGGTGATTGGCATACTTTGAGTGTCACCTTTGATCGCAGTGGTTCGATGCGAATGTATGAAGATGGTGTTTTTCTAGATCAAACAAGTATTTCATTTGTGGGCAATGTCACCACCAACGAAGGCTTGTTCTTTGGCACCGATGTAGAGAGTGATTTTGATTATACAGGAGCCATTGCCGAAGTGAGGGTCTGGAACAAAGTCTTGAATGCCACAGAAATTGGCGATTGGTATTGTAGCAGCTTGGACAATACCCACAGCAGCTACAACAACCTCATTGGCTATTGGAAAATGGACGAGGGTTCAGGCAATACCGTTATAGATCATTCTACTTATGGAAACAATGGCAACATTCAGGGTGCTTCTTGGGAATCTCCAGGCACGACCATTACCTACGATTACAGCAATACCCCACGCTTGGTCGATATGGTTCCGACCGCTTTGACCCATATGTGTATTCCGATTGATCCCGCTTGGGGACTCGATGGCAAAAGTCTGGTAGGCGAATGTGTTCAGATGGATTTGGCAATGAAAGTATTCCTAGAAGGTGCAGTAAACGCCTCTGGCACAATGACACCAGATTTATACAACAAAAACTTGCTTACACAACATCCCTACGATGCGAGTCCTTACAATTATACAGGTCCTAGTTTAAGCGGCACCATTCCTGTCGATGCCGTCGATTACATCCTTATAGAATTGAGACGTGGCGCAGGTTCCAACAATACGGTCATTCACCAACAGGTGGCATTTGTGTTGAGCAATGGCGAGGTCGTATTGGAAGATGGGAGCTTGCCGAGTTTCTTGGTGAGTCAATCCAGTAATTTCCAAGTTTGGTTGCGCCACCACAACCATTTAGATGTATTGGCAGATGGCGACGTCATTCCTGCGCCCCTGGTGGCTCAGAATTTTTTGTTGCCTAGCGACGTTCGAGGCATCGAACAATTAAAGGATATGGGCAATGGAGTATACGCCTTATTTTCGGGCGACATCAATCAAGACGGCATCATCAGCGTGACCGATTATGACGATTGGGTGGTTTCTCCCGCCATCTTAAACGAATACACCAATTTGGACACCAACCTAGACGGAAGCGTTCAGATTACCGATTACGATACTTGGTACAACAATAGAGCGAAGGTGGGATATGCTCAGAATCAGTGATTGTTTGATTCTTTGATGCTTTGTTTGCGTATGATGTTCTAGGATTTTAGGGCAGCGTG
>JAHDIA010000320.1 GCA_020631035.1 Chitinophagales bacterium
AATGTGCCTATGAAACAAGTTCAGGAAATTAGAGCCTCCTTAAAGAGTTGATACAATAACTCTCTTTTGTCCCTACAACAAAGCAAGACTTTTAAACGTTTTAATTCACGTATAAAAAAGTTATAAAAGAAATGTCGGATTATAGAACATTGCAGAGATGGATTAGTGATGGAGAAAGCGTCAGACTGGATTTTAAAACCAGTATCACCTCCCCTGCCAAAATAGCCAAGAACTTAGTTGCCTTTGCCAATTGCCGAGGCGGAAAAATTGTCGTTGGAATTGAGGACAAAGGATTTTTTGTAGGCGTAGACCTAGAAGGAGAAAAGTACTCCCTCAACAAATCTGCCAAAGACTTTTGCTTTCCTGCCATAGACCTCACTTTTGACACCATACAACACCAAGGCAAACTCGCCCTTATTGGCAATGTTCAAGAGAGTCGTGACAAACCTCACCTCGCCTGGAATAAAAAGAAAACAGACAAACAAATATACATTCGAGTGGCGGACTCTTGTATTGTTGCTCCTAAGAGCATTGCGGATATGCTCCAAAAAGGGGAAATGAATTTTAGCTACCGAACAGGCGACTACCACAAAACCAAAAGGTCGCTCACTGAATACCTTCGAGCAAATGAACAGGTTGACATTCCTACTTTTGCCCAATTGTACAAACTGAGTGAACACAATGCTCAACGCATGTTGGTCGATTTTTTATTTGAAGGCATTTTAAAATTCAAAAGCCAGAACAATTTGATATTTGCTCTGGCTTAGGGTTTTATTTTCCTGCCTTTTCCTTCGGCAAGCTCAGGGAAGGTTGATTTTGTACAAAATTATCCTAGTAATCCAACTCATTGATGCCTAAGACGGAACGATTGGGATACCAAGCATCGTAATCGGTTACTTGGATGACACCATCCAAATTGCCATCTAATAAGTTGTAGATGTTGAGTATGGCTGGACTGACACGCCAATCGTCTCGGTCGGTTAATTGAATGATTCCATCTTGGGTATACTCTCCTGCAAACATCATCCCTCGTCCGTCAGCACTTAATGCTTGTTGAACAGCTCCTAGAGCTTGACTTACCCCAGTGGTAAAATCATAAGTCACCACACCTGATTGTGCCAGTACACTTGTCGCACTGACCACATCTAAATGGTTTCTGTGGCGAACACAGATGTAGTAATTGCTTCCAAAATATACATTGTTTTTGAATGCCACAGGCGATACTCCATCTACATCTACTACTCGACCATCTGTCAACAAAATGGCTGCACGGGTTTCTTCGACTACTGTTTGTTTGCTGGGAGCAGTAATGTCTGGCGTACCCGAACGCATTTCGACCAATACCCAATCAACCATATCGGCGGGCACACTGGCAATGCTTTCGGTTCCTGTATAATTGTAAGGTGCAGCATTGTAGGGTTGGCTTAATGGAATCAAAGCCCCCAAGCTATTGCGCATTGTTCCTGCTGCATCGTAAGTACCTTCTAGTAATACGCTAACTGCTACCGATACGCTATCAGGCTGTAACCCACAAGGCAAAGGATAACTTGCCGTTAAACAGACATTACAAGTATCAATGGTAGGGCAAACCCAGTCATAGACAACATCTGTTTCTGCTATCAAATTGGCTTCTAGTATATCTAATTGATCACAATCTCCCTTCAAATAGGTATCCAACCACGGTTTTAAGTGATCTATAACCTCTTGTTCTTGGGCAGCTAAACTGATAGAGCCTCCACAACCAAATTGTCCCAATCCACATGTAAAATCGGCATTTGCAAACTGGCAATGGCTCCCACCTGTAATGTTGACCAAGGTACGACAAGAAACACTTAGGTTATCATACATTGCTCCACTATGGCTTGCAGAGGGTGTTACACAATCGTCACTTCCTTCAATCACCATTGTAGGAACTAGTACATTGGCAGCAGCAGCAATAGCAGATGTATTGGTTTCAGCAGCAGCAAAATTGAACAAGGCATCTATGTCTGTATTGTTTTCGGCTCCTAGGAAACTAGCTCCTCCTCCCATTGAGTGTCCACCCAATGCAGCAGTAGTGCCCACTATACCAAAGAGTGGAGAAGTAGCATCTGTATTTTCCCCTCGAATGGCAGGTACTAAGAATGCCAAATCCCCCCCAAAATTGGCGTGATTGGGGAAACCTGTCTCTGTATTAGGAAAAGCAACTATGTACCCACAAGGTACAAGGGCTTCCGCCAACCATTCATATTGAGTATAGCCAATTAAAAAGCCATGCCCAAAAATGATAAGGGGAAACTCGCCCATAGCGGCTGGTGTATTGTTTCCTGCACTAGTGGCTGGATAATAAATGGCAGTGGGAATCGAACGATTTCCCCTTGCTGGGTCTGTAAATGTTTCACTGGTTTCACCCACCGCAAAAGGTTGAGCTGCAAGTGTAAAGCTCATTAGAATACCTAAAAGGAATGTTAGAAGGATAGGAATTTTTTTCATAATAGATAAAATTATAAAAGAACAAACATTAATTTAGAGAAAATGTTGAAAAGGAAAGAACAATGAACAATATTTTCGCCTCAATTGCTAATATTCCCAATAAAAAGGAAACCGAAGTTTTTGAAAAGCTTCTGGAACAAGACAATCTTGTCATTGAACGGATTGTTTCAGCGGGTCAAACCACACCCGAAGGAGAATGGTACGATCAAACGACCAATGAGTGGGTAATTCTTCTACAAGGTGAAGCCGAATTGACCTATGAAAATGGGGAGACACAAAGGTTTTCCAAGGGAGATTATGTATTGATACCCAAACACAAGAAACATCGGGTGACCTATACAAGCGAAATACCGATTTGTATTTGGATAGCAGTACATTTTGAGTAGCCCTGCGGGCATATGAAATACCTGTAGCGACACACGGCCGTGTGTCTGTACGAGACGGGCGATTGTACCAAAATGGGTGATTGTACCAAAACGGGCGATTGCACCAAAATGGGCGATTGTACCAAAACGGGCGATTGTACCAAAACGGGCGATTGTACCAAAACGGGTGATTGTCCAAAATGGGCGATTGCACCAAAATAGGCGATTGTCCAAAACGGGCGATTGCACCAAAATAGGCGATTGTCCAAAATGGACGGATTATACAAAATAGGCAAAAAAGAAGCACAGCACGAAGCGGATGGATGCAAGAACCGACGAAGGACGTAGAGATACGATGCCTACACCTGATGGAAGCACATACCTTGTATGGCTGAGAGCAGGGACACCCGATGCAAACGAAGCACCAACGCTCTGTCCAAATCCTTGTTAAATTCAATTAAAAAAGAAGATTTGTAGAACAATATTGGCAGCTTCTCATTATATTAACTGTTCATATTTACATTCTTTGATAATTTTTAAAGAACCAATACTGATTAAGTTTCTAACTAAAAATAAAATGAATATGAGAAAATCTATGTTTTTGGTCTTGGTGCTTTTGCTGAGTGCAAGTACAGTATTTGCCCAAGATGTCGTAAAGAAAGAAATGCCAAAAGACGATGGCATCACCCGTTTGCAAATTGGGGATAAGCTACCCATGACCGATGTTAAAATGCAGGATATTTCGGGAGAAATGTATTCACTGGATGACTTGATGGGCGAAAATGGTTTGATCCTGAATTTTTCGTGCAACACTTGTCCATTTGTGATTGCCTATTTGGACCGTTATCCAGAAGTAGAAAAAATGGCAAAGGAAAACGGAATTGGTCTAGCCTTGCTCAACTCCAATGAGAACAAAAGAGTGGGTGACAATATGGACGATTCGTTTGAAGCCATGCAAGCACACGCCCAAGAGAACAATTATGACTGCCACTACCTAGTTGACAAGAACCACCAAATAGCTGATGCCATTGGTGCATTTACCACACCTCACGTTTTCCTATTCAATGCCGAAAAAGTATTGGTGTACAAAGGTGCCATTGATGACAATTGGCGGAGCAAGGATGGAGTTGAAGTACAGTATTTAGAAATGGCTGTCAAATCTATGTTGTCGGGTGAGAAAATTGAAATACCTGAAACAAAAGGAAAAGGTTGTAGTATAAAAAGAATTAAATAACCATTTTACTTTTTTTTTCGTAAAACTAAAATGCCTGCTGAGAATTAAATTCTCAGCAGGCATTTTTTTTTGTAATCTATTTTACTCTTTAGATTAATTTTTGTTAGCCCCACTAATATAGATATATATTTTTATTATCTTACAAATCAAGATATATTCACTTAAAATTTAATTTGTTCAATCATGACTACTACCATTAGAAATCGCATTTATATCAAATGCGTATTATTGGCATTGCTTTATTTTGCAATCGCCAATTCATCCACACTTTATGCCCAGCAACTTCCATCGCTCGCTGAAAGTTGCCAGACAATGCAAATGTACAAGGACCACACCAATTGGAAAGAGGGTGCGGCTGAATTTCCCAAAAGAAAAAATGGAACTCAAAAATCTAACGCCAATTGGTCGCTCTTTAATGGGTATTCTTCTTTTGGAAATTGCTCCGAAACTTGTGACACCTACAACAATGGTACAATGAACTATGACAATGCCCCACCCTACAACAGTTGTGGCACTGTTACCAATACCAATACGAATTTTTCTTATGGTACATATCAAGTGCCTATTGCTTTTACCATTGTGAGAGATTGCAGTGGCAATATGCCAAGCAGCCTCAACAATGGTCCTTTGTCGAATGTTGATTTGATTGCCAGACTGGATCAGCAAATTGCTGATGCCAATGAATTTTTTGCTTGTCAAGATTTTCCCGTTCAATTGTACAAATGTACCAATCACGGACAAGCAACAGAGTTTGACAACTCTACTCGTATCATCACTGATGCAACTTTATGTAATTTTACTGGATCCATTGGTGCGGGTTCAGACAACAACTATGCGAATGGTGTTGACATTCCCAATCTATTAAATATTTATGTTCCTGAACAAGTCAACAATAGCGATCGTTGCAATGGTTTTGCCTTTTTGCCCTACAATGTCAACTCTCCTAAAAGAATGGTGATGCAAGTAGAATGCTTTGAGGGCATCGACAATTTTGGTGGCTTGATAGGACTCCCTAGTGATCCTTGTAATGACCCAGCAATTGCTGCTGTATTTATTCATGAGTTTGGACACTTCCTTGGATTGTTTCATACCCACGCCTGGGGTGTTAATGACGATGGTACAGAATTGATTGATGGTTGTCAAGGTCCAGGCTATGGTCAAGGAGAGGCAGATTGTTGTATAACGGGTGATTTGGTTTGTGATACCGATGCTGATCCCAATTTATATGGATTTGGTAGTACATCTTGTACTGACCCTTCCAATGCTGGAGCGCAATACTGTGTAGACGATGTTGCCGATTTGTCAGACTGTAACCAACCTGCTTCTTGTGGGGGAGGTGCTTACACATTCTTACCCAACACTTCTGAAAACATTATGAGCTACAATGTCAATATAGGTTGCCAAAACAAATTCAGCGAATGCCAAAAAGCCAAAATGTTGGATGCTCTGACCAATGTGTATTTTAATATGTGTTGTCCCGACCCCGCTCGCTTCTTTAGCAATACCAATGACACCCAAAAACAAATTTGTGTAGGCGATCCCATACCCACTTTCAATGCAGATGCTGGTGATTGTTACAATTGGTATTCGAGTGCAACGGGGGGCAATTTGCTCAATGGCAGCCCTGTCAGTTCGTTTACACCTCCTGCTTGGTTGGTCGATGTCAATACTCCTGGGACTTACTATGTTTACTTAGAAGAAGCCAATAATTACCAAGACAATTGCCGTGTGGCTGTAAGCATCACTGTTGTCAACACTCCTAGTATATGTGGCAGTGGTAGCAATGACTGTACAGATGATATTTCACTTGGTGCCAACTGGAATTTGATTTCTAGTGCTTGTAGACCGAGCAGCCCTGATATGCAAAATGTATGGGCTCCCATTGTTAGTGATGTCATTCAGGTCAAAAGTTTGGGAGCTGTTTACCTCCCTTCCATTCCGCTCAATCAAATCGGAAATTGGGATGTCACCCAAGGCTACTTGGTCAAAATGAACAATCCTCGTACGCTCACCATCAATGGAACCAATGTAGATATACAAACCGAATTGATGCAACTACAAGCAGGTTGGAATATCATCTCTTATTTAGGCGATGCTCCTGCCGACATCAATACAGCCTTGGGCATTCTTATGCCTTATGTCATACAAGTCAAAACGCTCAATGGTTTATTCATTCCAGGCTTGGTCAATACCATTGGCAATATGCAGCCTGGACAGGGATACCAAATCAAACTGTCTATAGATTTTAGTTTTTACTATCCATCCAACCTCGCCCCTCGTCCCGAAGGAGAACTTATTTTATTAGAACCTACACACTATGCCCAATTCGACAATATTAGCCCCTTCAATGCCACTTTAAGCATTCAAGCAAATGAGGACACTTGGTTAAGCGAAGGAGACGAAATTGCGGTTTACAACCAAAGTGGTATGCTGGTTGGTTCAACGGTCTTCCAAAACGGTACGGCGGCACTATTGATTTATGGAGACGATCCTAGTACCGAAACAATAGACGGCTTACAAAACAACGAAAGCTACACTGTCAAATTGTGGCAAAAAGACAGCCAGACCGAACAAATTTTGGATTTGGAATTCCTACAAGGTTCCGACAAATTTGAACAAGACGGGCTAAACATTGCCCAACTCAAAACGACCCATACAGCTATAAATTCACTCACTCAAGACAATGGTTTATTGGTGTATCCCAATCCGACCAACAAGCGTTTGAATGTACAATTGGGAAGTACACAAAACGAAGTACAAAGTATGAGCATCTACAATTTGGAGGGCAAATTAATCCGTCAATTGGAGCAAAACAACTTGGCAACTGGCACGACTTTGTCTTTGGATGTATCCGATTTGTCGGAAGGTTTGTACTACTTACAAGTCAATACCCCGAATGGTCCAACCATAGAGCGTTTCTCGGTGATGCGATAAAATATTGTACTAAAAAGAAACGAAGATGATTTTACAAAAGCCTTTCTCTTATGAGGAAGGCTTTTTTATTGTAGTACACTCTTCCAATT
>JAHDIA010000321.1:0-2633 GCA_020631035.1 Chitinophagales bacterium
GTTTGGTCCCAATACTTCCACCTCTAATCGTTGTATGATTGGCGGAATGGTTGGCAATAATTCATGTGGAACCACCTCTATCAAATATGGCAATACGAGGGATCACGTTCTTGCCCTCAAAACCATCCTAAGCGATGGTTCAGAGGTTTGTTTTGAATCGCTCAAACCCAATGAACTCAAAGCAAAATGCAAAGGGGAACAACTAGAAAACAAAGTTTACAATTGTATCTACAACTTTCTAGAGGACCACGACAATCAGTGTGAGGTCTTGACACAATTTCCCAAAGAAGAAGTTAGCCGTAGAAATACAGGCTATGCTCTAGATGAACTTTTGTTAAGTTCGGCATTTTCAGATGAGGAAAATGACTTTAATTTATGTGATTTGCTGACTGGTTCGGAAGGTACACTTGCTTTTACCACCGAAATCAAATTAAACTTGGTTTCACTTCCACCTAAAGTAAAAGGATTGGTTTGCGCCCATTTTAATTCGGTGGATGAAGCATTGAGAGCAACCGTTATTGCAATGGAACACGCTCCTTATGCTGTCGAATTGATGGATGACAAAGTAATGGACTGCACCAAAGGACAAATCCAATATGAACCGTATCGTTTCTTTCTGGAAGATGATCCCAAGGCGGTTTTGGTGACAGAATTGGCAGCAGACACCCAAAGCAAACTAGATAAACTGACAGATGCCCTTATCAAGGATTTTAAAGAAGCAGGTTTGGGTTATACCTTTCCACTTGTTTACAAAGATGACATCAAAAAAGTATGGGCATTGCGCAAAGCAGGTTTGGGTTTATTGTCCAATATCCCAGGCGATGCCAAAGCAGTTGCCTTTGTGGAAGATACTGCCGTAGCAGTCGAAGATCTTGCCGACTACATCAAGGATTTTGAACAAATGCTCAATCAATATGGATTGAATTGTGTCTATTATGCACACGCTGGAGCAGGTGAATTGCACCTACGCCCACTCCTTGATTTAAAAAAGAAAAAAGACCGAGAACTTTTTAGAACCGTTGGCTTGGAAACCGCCAAATTGGTCAAAAAATACGAAGGTGCCAATAGTGGTGAACATGGTGACGGTCGAGTAAGAGGCGAATTTCTAGAAATGTTGGTTGGACCTGTCAACTACCAATTCTTCAAAAAAATCAAAGCGACTTTTGACCCGCTCAACATCTTCAATCCTGGTAAAATTGTAGATGTTCCTCCCATCAATGAGGATTTGCGTTATGAGGAAGATCAAGAAACCAAAGAGTTTGATACCCTCTTCAATTTTTCTGAGACCCAAGGCATTTTGAGGATGGCAGAAAAATGTACAGGTTCGGGGGATTGCCGCAAAACACACTTGATGGGCGGTACCATGTGCCCAAGTTTTATGGCAACTCGCAACGAAAAAGATACCACCAGAGCCAGAGCCAACATTCTTCGTGAGTTTTTGACCCGTTCCAATGATGTCAACCCCTTTGCGCATGAAGAAATCAAGGAAGTGATGGATTTGTGTCTATCGTGTAAAGGCTGCAAATCAGAATGTCCTTCTAATGTAGATATGGCAACGCTTAAAGCAGAGTTTCAATATCAATATTATAAAAAACATGGGATTCCTCAAAGAGCCAAATTGTTTGCCAATGTTTCACAAGTACACAAACTAGGAAGTCTAGTGCCTTCTCTCAATAATTTGGGGATCAAATTATTTGGTGGACTTGCCAAAAAACAAATGGGCATAGCCAAGGAGCGCAGCATTCCCAAATTGTACAAAACGACTTTAGCAAAATGGTTCAAGAAGCATAAAACCAAACTAAAGCCTCAAAATCCCAAAGGCAAAATCTGGTTTTTCAATGATGAATTTACCAATTACCTTGATACCGAAATTGGCATCAAATGTATTGAATTGTTGTCCAAACTGGGTTATGAAGTAGCTATACCAGATCATACTGAAAGTGGTCGAGCGCACCTTTCTAAAGGCCTATTGGATGAGGCACAAAAACTGGCACAAAAAAATGTCGATTTATTGTCTCCCATCGTTTCAGAAACTACACCGCTTGTTGGCCTAGAACCTTCTGCCATTTTGGGTTTCCGAGACGAGTACCTTCGCTTGGTCTCCAAATTTGAAACTGACAAAGCCAAAACACTTGCTCAGAACGTCTTTACCATAGAGGAATTCTTATGGCGTGAGGTGGAAGCTGGACGCATCTCTTCCGATAATTTTAATACGCAATCCAAAAGCATTTTACTACACGGACATTGCCACCAAAAAGCCCTTTCTTCTGTCTCACACACTGCCCAACTATTGAGTTTACCTAGCAATTTTGAGGTAGAGGTCATTCCTTCGGGCTGTTGTGGTATGGCTGGTTCCTTTGGCTACGAAGCCGAACATTACAACATTTCTATGGAAATTGGCGAGTTGGTTTTGTTCCCTGCTGTCCGCAAGGCGAATAGCGATGTCCTTATTGCTGCTCCAGGTACCAGTTGCCGCCATCAGATTATGGATGGGACAAAACGTAAAGCTCTCCATCCTGTTGAGATTTTGTGGAATGTGGTCGTTGGTTGATTGGTTGATTGCTGTCCTGTTCCTGTTCGTTGTTGATTGGGTTATTGGGTATATTGCAACATAATCAACCAATCACATAATC
>JAHDIA010000321.1:2733-7080 GCA_020631035.1 Chitinophagales bacterium
AGCCAACGTCCCGATTTCATCGGGATACAAGCATTCATCTACCCGCTCGTCCTTCGCTTCTTTATTTTCTCCACAAAATGGGTAAAAAACTTAGCATGAAGCGAATGGAAAAAAGAAAAAACGCAGGACAAAAAGATGCGATTCTACGCCCGATAGTAGTGGATATGGCGGCTCTGTAGAGACGCACGGCCGTGCGTCTGTACATGCCACAAAATAATGCGTGGCGGTGAATCCAGATTTCCCCCGATGCCGCCATAGGAGCGGATAGCGGGGAGTTTCGATGGTTTGAAAAAGGGGCGTTCCGTTCTAAAAAAGAAAAAATCCCAGCAGACAAAAAGTCCACTGGGATGCTCAAGACATTGTTTCCAATGTCATTCCTATTGAGGTTTGTTAATTCAAATGCTTGGATCCCACCGATGCCGTTTAGGACATCGGTGGTTCAATTAACGCAACTCTATAAAAAAGAGTCATTCATTCCATAAAAAGGATATTCTTATTGCAAAACCTCAAACGGTATTGCCTAATATATTCGTTTATGGCAACTTTTCTGTAATGATGTAATTGGTTGCAGCAGTTGTATTGCCAGGGTGTGTAATGATTGTAAAGAACAATCTGTTGACATCACTATTTGCACCTTGGTAAATTGTGCGACAATCTACATCCAAATCGCCATTGTTGTAACCTGTAGCAATATAGTTGGCTTGTGCATCTGAATTGTTAGAATCTAACAATACTTCGAAGAAAGAAGTATTGGTATCAGCACCACCACCTTGGAAGATTACATCTCCATCGCTGTTTCCATCTCCAGCCCATAAAGCAGTTACACCACCCAAATCAGCTTGAGCATGCTCGCCATAAGTATTTGTATTCGGATCTGTAAAATCTACTACAGGCATTACACCAGTACCAAAAGTAATTGGTTCTGTAGCCATAACCCCCAAGTGGTTACGGTGACGAAGTGCGACCAAGTAATCTCCATCTGGTACATCAAATTCTACTCTTGAAATACCATCAAGGTCAACTACTCTCCCCCCTCTTTGAATCAAAGCAGAGCGGGTAGCCACTACTTGAGAAGGATCATTGACATCTCTCAACTCAACTCTAATCCAGTCAACGATTGCTTCAAAACCTTCCGTATCAAAGATGCTTGCATCAACTGTTTCGCCAGCACTAATGGTTGTCATATTGCCCATTGCAGCATATGGCTCAGTAGTAGGAATCAAATTGGCAACACGCAAACCATCGTTCATTGTAAAGCCATTGTTTTTAAATCCAGTTGTTTGTTCTTGGCTACCATCTGGTTTTGGAGCAGGTAGTGGTCCACCTTCTTCAGTAGGACCTTGTAAAAGTGCCGTAATATCAATTCTTCTTCCAAAGGCATACAATCCAAAGTCTGCATCCAAATAATCTTCACCTGTACCCAAAGTATAGAATACAGTGTCAGGTGTACTAAATACCAAACCATCTACTGTTGGTTGAGCGACTACAAAGTAATCTCCAGCTTCCAAATCAGTAAACAAGTACATACCATTGTCATCTGTTGTTTTCACACCAACAATGTTGTTGCTGTCGTCATACAGGTAAATAATCGTACCTGGTATTCCAGACTCTGTTCCACCCTGTAGACCATCACCGTTGAAATCCAACCATACATAGTCTCCAATACTTCCTAATTTTCCAGCAGGAATGAAACCAAAGTTACCATTTAAGTATTCGTCACAATTGCTAACTACATCATATGAGGAAACAGTGCTTAAAATAGAACCATCAAGAGCAGCACCAACTTGGACAGTGTAAGCACCATCAAACAAGTTAAGGAAGCAGTACTGACCATTTTCGTCGGTCAACAATACATTCTTGCTTCCATCTGGGCTCAACAATGTAACTTCGATGTTTTGAATACCTGGTTCACCATCATCTAATACGCCATCACAATCCAAATCAACAAAGACAGTACCTTTGATTATGCCATCACAACCATTGCCACAGTCTTGTGTTTGTACGATGGTACTTTCTTCTGTTGTACAACCATTTAGTAAGTTCATTACCAAAACAGTATATTCACCAGCAACAGTTACTACTGGATTTTGTGTTGAAGAAGTATATCCATTTGGTCCAACCCAGTTGTAAGAAACCGCACCAGTTGAACTAGCAAACAAAGTTGTTCCTGAACCATCACAAGGTAGTGGACCACTGTTTGAAATGGTTACCAAAGGTGATGTCAAAATCTCAGTCACTGTTACAGTTGCTGACTCCGTACAGCCAGTGATACTGGTTGCTGTCAAAGTATAAGTTCCTGGTTCAGATACAAGTGGATCTTCATCAGTAGAAGTATATCCATTTGGTCCAGTCCACAAATAACTAATTGCCTCTGTTGTATTGGCAACCAATTGTGCTTCTGGGTTTTCACAAGTAATTGAATTTTGTGCCCCTGGCTTAGGATTAGGAATAACGTTTTCTTCTTCTACAACAATAGTTGCTGTTTCAGAACAACCACATCCATTGCTTACAGTTACAGTATATGTTCCTGGCTTGTCGATAACAGGATTTGCTTGAGAAGATGAAAAGCCTGTATCACTTGTCCAGCTATAAGTTGTCACATCAGATGAAGCATTGCTTGTCAAAGTAACATCTGGATTGGCACAGCTCAATATTCCTTCATTGTTAGAAACAGTGATGCTTGGCGTATCACACAAATTAACTGTAGTACTTGCTGTTGCAGTACAACATCCTTGCGTAACTGTCAAAGTATAAGTTCCTGCTGCTGTAACAATAGGATTTTGTTGGCTAGAAGTGTAGCCATTTGGTCCAGCCCAAGCATAAGTTACATTTGTCGCATTGCTACCACCATTCAATTGTACCTGACCTTGATCACAAGACAAAGTTGTACCATTGCTGCTTGCAGAAGCAGTCAATTCATCAGTAAATGTGATGGTTTGAGTACAAGTTAAAGTTTGAGAACTAGAACCGCTACAACCTTGAATAATGATGTTTTCTACATCCCAAGCTTTTACATCAGCACCATTGCCAACATTGTCATAAGCTAAGATTTCGAAAGAGAAAGTTGTTGTAGAAGTAATGGCAAAATCAGGATCATTTGCAAAGTCAAAGCTTTCCAAAGTCCAAGATTGTGTTGTTGGAATATTGATTTGTTGGAAAATCTCTGTTCCATTTTTCAATACACGAATACCATACTTTGTTGGATAGTTATTTGGTCCTGTCACAACATTGTTGTCTGTCCAAGAAGAAGTCCAAGCATATTGAGTTGGAGCCAATTCGTAGAAGCTCAAACCAGACAATTGACCAGTTTGGCTAGGATCTAAAGTAATGCTAAAACGAATTGCTTTTGCATTGTTGTCTGACCAGCTACTGCCGTCCATTCCGAAACAAGTTGCCAAAGAAGACTGCAAACCATAGGTACAAGAATGCTTTCCTTCGTTACGATCTATGGCTGTAGCACTAACATTAGAGAAGTTACCATAACTCAAAATCTGTGGAGTCAATTCTGTATAAACTGAACCCGAGTTATTTCCTGAATTAGAATAACACGCATTCATATCATACAATACCAAATCAACAGGTGTACAAGTACTAGATGCTTCACCTGTCCAAGTTCTGGTAATGACTTTGTTGCCACAGTTGCCACTTTCTGAATCGGTGTAAGTAAACTCTACTCCATCACAATCAGAAGTTGGTGTACCTGTAGCTGAAGGATCAGTTGAATCACCTGCACAAGCAGACAAAGTTACATCAGTAGGACAAGTTACATTACAATCAACTGCTGGCGGTGGTGGTGCTTGATCCAAACAAGGAGCAACATTAAATGTTTGATCATTACAACCAGTAATCATATAATGCTCATCGAACTCAAGGCTTCCCCAAGGTCCGATTTTCGTGCGCCATTTTTCGCCTTCATAAGAACTTACTGTATACGAACCTCCTGCTGGAATATTAGCCGTAAAGATGTCGCCACTTTCCAACCACTTATACAACTCAACAGGACAGAAACCTGTATTGTTGATGGTTAAATCGACAGCACAGCCTTGATTTTGACCACAATCTCCAACAGTAAAAGTAATGGTTTTCTCATCACATTCTAAACCACCCAAATAGTTCTGACTATACAAAGTAGCTTTTACTGTATAGGTACCTGGAGTTGCCCAGAACTGCTTAGAGTCATAGGTTTCGTAATTTTCTGTTTTTGTCCAAGTTCCACCTGGACCAGTGATTTTGAAGTACAAACTTTCGTGATTGCCATTTACCAAGGCACGAATTTTAATGTCATTGGTAAAGTCAGATTCACAAAAAGAATCTCCAGTGTTGAAGTTAATCATACCGCTTCCATCT
>JAHDIA010000322.1 GCA_020631035.1 Chitinophagales bacterium
GAATTTAGAATATTAATAGATTCGTAACTCGAAATTCGTCATTCTAAATTTCCTACACAAACTGTATCTCTTTTAAGTCGAACAGCCGTTTTTTTCCCTCAATTAAGACAACTAATCGTCCATCTTGATGCACATCCACAATTTTGCCCTCTATTTTCTGTTCATTGATTAGGTAAGGAGCTTTTTCTTGGTATCGGTACAATTTTTTTAGATAATCGGACTTGATGCTTTGAAAATTGCCATTTTTGAGTTGCAAATAGCGTTCTTCGAGGTAGTCAAGTAAACTTCTGGCAACATCGTCTACTCTATATTCTAGACCACTAATGAGTTTTAGAGAGGTCGGATTGGGAAGATTTTCAGGGAAAAAGACCTGATTGACATTGATGCCAATGCCAACTATCGAATCTTGTAGGTACTTTCCCAAAGAACTGTTTTCGATGAGGATGCCTCCCAGTTTTTGGTCATCAAAGTATAGATCATTGGGCCATTTTAGGCATATAGAAGCATTGAGCAAACGGCTCAAGCCTTCAGCTAAGGCAAGCGAAATGGCCATGCTGAGATAAAATTGTGCAACTATTTCTAAAAAATCCGTCTCAATATAAAGACTCATGGCTATGTTGCTGCCAGGCTCGTCGTGCCAGTGATTGCCTCTTTGTCCCTTACCTGCTGTTTGATGCTTGGCAATAACCAATGTACCATTGGCCAATTTTTCAGTTTTTTGCAGATTTTGAAGAAAATTGTTGGTAGAATCAATCTTATTTAGGCTATAAAAAACCTTTCCGAAAAAATGTGCGTTATAAGTATGCAAAGAATTGAGTAAATTTGTGTTTTATTTACAAATATCAAAAAAATATTATTGGAAGCTAGAACTGAACTTAAACAAAAAATTGAAACATCTACAAATTTAGCGCAATTTATTGTTGATTGTGTGCTAGAGAAGAAAGCAAAGGAACCCATTCAGTTAGATGTTAGAGAAATCCCAGAAGCAATTTTTGATTATTTCATTGTTTGTCATGGTACTTCTACTACTCAAGTAAAGGCCATTGCTGATTTTGTCGCCTTCAAGATGAAAGAGAATTTTGATGAACGACCCATCAGTCATGAGGGAATTAAAAACGCCGAATGGGTGTTAGTAGATTACGGATCTGTGGTTCTCCATGTATTTTTAAAGGACAAAAGAGACTTTTATCACTTGGAAAATATGTGGGGTGATGCTAAAATCACCAAATTCTCTGATGAGGGTGAAGTAATTGCCCAATGATCCAATAACTTAGGAAATAAATAAAGAAGGAAAAATTATATAATGTCAGAACAACAAGATAATAAAAACAACAATGAACCCAAAAAGCCTAGATTCAACTATTACTGGATATATGGTTTGATTTTTTTAGGTCTTTTGGCATTTTCTTATTTCCCTAGTATGAATAAGGGGATAGAGGAAATATCTGAAGTGGAATTTTTCCACTCTTATCTTAATAAGGATAAGGTTGAAAAAATTAATATTGTCAACAAAGAATACGTAGAGGTTTTTCTTAAAGAGGAGGCTGTGGAGCTAAAAGAAGGACAAAGTAAGCCTGCTGCGGGACCACATAAAAAATTCACCATCTTATCTATTGATGACTTTGGTAATGACTTAAAAGAGACTATGACCAATGATGCTTCTCGAATTGAAGTAGCAAGTGAAATGCGTGCAGATTGGCGTAGTGGAATTTTGAGTTATTTGTTACCACTCATCATCATTGTGGGGATATGGATTTTTATTATGCGTAGAGTCAGTGGCTCTATGGGAGGTGCTGGTGGTCAAATTTTCAACATTGGCAAGTCTAAGGCGACACTTTTTGATAAGGACACTTCGGTAAGTGTCACATTTAATGATGTGGCAGGTCTGGAAGAAGCCAAAGAAGAAGTGGTTGAAATTGTTGACTTTTTAAAGTATCCACAAAAATATACTGCATTGGGAGGTAAAATACCCAAGGGTGCCCTATTGGTGGGTCCTCCAGGTACAGGTAAAACGCTGTTGGCAAAGGCAATGGCAGGAGAAGCGAAGGTCCCATTCTTTAGCATTTCAGGTTCCGATTTTGTTGAAATGTTTGTAGGGGTTGGAGCATCAAGGGTTCGTGATTTGTTCAAGCAAGCCAGGGAAAAAGCGCCTTGTATCATCTTTATTGATGAGATTGACGCCATTGGTCGTGCCAGAGGTAAAAATGTGATGCAAGGAAATGATGAAAGAGAAAATACCTTGAACCAATTGTTGGTAGAGATGGACGGATTTAGCAGTAAAAAAGGTATTATTTTGGTTGCAGCTACAAACCGCCCAGATGTATTGGATAGTGCTTTGTTGCGTCCAGGTCGTTTTGACCGTCAAATAGTAATTGATCGTCCAGACATCAATGGAAGAGGGGCTATTTTTAAAGTACACGTCAAACCTATTAAAACGGCTGAAGAAATAGATGTAGAAAAACTGGCAGCCCAAACACCAGGTTTTGTGGGAGCTGATATTGCCAATGTTTGTAACGAAGCTGCATTGATTGCTGCTAGAAAGGGCAAAAGTGCGGTAGATATGAAAGACTTTCAAGATGCCATTGATCGTCATATAGGAGGTTTAGAGCGAAAAAGTCGCATTATTTCACCTGAAGAACGTGAAATCATTGCTTATCACGAAGCTGGTCATGCCATTTGTGGATGGTATTTGGAACATGCTGATCCTTTATTGAAGGTAACCATTATTCCGCGTGGAGTGGCTGCCTTAGGATATGCCCAATACATTCCAAAAGAAAGATACCTATACAATACTGATGAGCTAGAGGATCAGATGTGTATGTTGTTGGGTGGTAGAGTGGCCGAAGATATTATTTTTGGAAAAGTCTCTACAGGGGCACAAAACGACTTAGAGCGCATTACCCAAATGGCTTATGGGATGATAACGCTCTATGGTATGAACGATAAAATAGGTAATATTTCTTTTAATGATACCAAGGGGGAGTACAATTTCAAAAAGCCTTACTCAGAGGAAACGGGTAAAATGGTAGATGAGGAAGTACGTAAAATTATTAAAGATGCATATGAGCGTACCAAGGAATTGTTGATGGAAAGAAAAAGTGAGTTGACACTTATTGCAAAGGAACTTTTGGAGAAAGAAATTTTATTTAAGTCAGATTTAGAACACTTGATTGGTATCAGACCTAGTGAGATGCAAGCAGAGGAAAGACCAGCTAGAAACACAAAATCTGATGAAGATATTGAATATAAAAATGACTCAGAAGAAGAAAAAAGCTAAACTTCTTTGATTTAGAAATATTATTTTTACACAAAATTTAATAAAATTTGACAGTCTGTATCTATCTTTATTAGATACAGACTTTTTACTTTTACAAAGGTACTTATGAAAAGCAATGCTCGAAACAACATTCTCAACAATATAAGGAGGGGTATGCATGCTCCAATGGAGGTGCCCTTTCCCGAAATCAATCAAACTTCGGCTACACTTAAAACTAGTAGAGAGTCGCCCGATATTGAATTTGCTGAGAACTTTACCCAAAATGGTGGCAAATTTGTCTACTGTGAAGACTTTGAACATTTTTACAAAATCTTTAAATGGCTCTCCAATGAGAAATCTTGGAGGAACATTCATTGTTGGCACCCTCAACTTGTTGAGTTTTTTCAACAAATAGATTTTAGAAAGTGCAAAATAGGGCACATTTTAGATCGGTCTCATGCAGGCATTATGACTTGTGATGCCATTATTGCCCAAACAGGTAGCATTGTTTTATCATCTGCATTGCCTTGTGGTAGAAGTCTAGGCACTTTTCCCAAATCAATCATAGTTTTGGCAACACTTGAACAAGTTGTTAAGGATTTTAGATCAGCCTTGCAACTGATTGAGCGAAAATATGAAATACCTCCTACAATGATTGGGACCATTACAGGACCAGCCAAAAATCGTACCATATCTATGAAGTCGATGGAAGGAGGTGTAGGACCAATAGATGTCTATCTATTTTTTATTGATGCAGTACAACTCATAATGCCCAAAATTGAAAAACAATATGGCTTCCCAACTCCAGCTCATTAAACAGTCTTTGGAAGATTCTATAGCTGTAAAGCAGAGCATATTGGAGGATGAAGCCTTGATGTTGCAAATTTTAGAAGCAGCAACATCAATTATTATTGCATACAAGAAGGGGAACAAGCTTTTATTGTGTGGCAATGGAGGCTCGACTTGTGATGCAATGCATATTGCGGAAGAATTGACAGGAAAGTATCAATTATTACGTCCTCCTCTTCCTGCTATTTCGTTGACTGATGCTTCGCACATTACCTGTGTCAGCAACGATTTTGGTTTTGAGGAGGTATTTGCTCGAGGTGTAGAAGCTTTGGGCAAAGCTGGCGACGTTTTGCTAGCCATCTCTACATCTGGAAATTCTGCCAATGTTATTCGTGCAGCACAAAAAGCGCAAGCTTTGGGGCTGATAGTAATTGCTTTGTCTGGAAAACAGGGAGGCAATTTGAGGCAGCATGCAGATGTAAATATCTGTGTTCCTTCTCCTATAACTTCTCGAATCCAAGAAGCGCATATCACCATTGGGCACATCATTATTGAATTGGTAGAAAATACAATTTTTAAAAATGACGCTTAAAATTGACAAAAGCTGGACGCTCTTTTTGGATAGAGATGGTGTGATCAACCATAGAATTGAGGATGATTTTGTATTGGAGTGGGTCGAATTTAAATACCACAAAAAAGCAGATGAAGCCATAGCCAAACTAAAAAACTTTTTCAATTGCATTGTGGTGGTCACCAATCAGAGGTGTGTAGATGAGGGGGAATTGCTGGAAAGCGATTTGATTCAGATGCATGATACTTTTGTAGATGATATTAAATCCAAAGGTGGACGCATTGATAAAGTATTTTATTGTCCACATACCAAAGAGGCAAAATGTAAATGCCGCAAACCTGAAGTCGGCATGGCTTTACAAGCCAAAAAATTGTTTCCACACATTGATTTCTCTAAATCTATTATGGTCGGTGATTCCTTGTCAGATATGGATTTTGGCAAAAAAATGGGGATGATTACAGTATTGATAAAGAGTAAAAACATTCCTTACGACAGTTTTTTGGTAGATTTTGCCTTTGAGAGCCTTTGGGATTTTGAGTATCATCTCAATTTAGAACATAGTAAAAAATCTTAATACGACAATATGAAGTCAAAAGGTGTATTTAAGACACCACCTTCCCATTTTGCCGCCCAAAAAGTGCTTAAACTGAAAACTTTTGTGTTTTCTACCATAAAAGCATTCACAAAATTCAAATAAGTCCGCTCAAAATCAACTTTAGAACACATCAGATGTTATATTTGTGGCCAATGTAAGCAAGTGGAGTGAAAATCCCAAAAGCTTATATGTTGATTTGTTTAATGTAATACAATTGTATGAGTTGGGTTACCAATTTTTTAGTTTCTTCAGCAGGTAAAAAACTGCTAATGAGTCTTACAGGACTTTTCCTTTGTAGCTTTCTTATTGTACATATGTCAGGGAATTTGGCCCTTTTAAAATCAGATGGTGGACAGGCATTTAATGAGTACGCTAAGTTTATGACTACCTTCCCACCCATCAAAGTGATGTCTTATTTTACCTATGCTCTGATTCTTTTACATATAGTACAAGGTTTAGCAATATGGTTGAAAAACAAAAGTGCCCGTCCAGTAAAGTATGCAGCTAGATCCAAGGGAAAAAATGGATCCTGGGCTTCCAGGAATATGGCCATTTTGGGCATTGTCATTCTTTTCTTTTTAATCTTACACTTAAAGAGCTTTTGGTTTGAGATGAAATTTGGTTCTATTCCTTATGTAGACTATGGAGGTGGAAAAATAAAAAATTTATATGAAATTGTTGTAACAGCCTTTAAGCAGCCATGGTATGTAGGGATTTACCTAATTGCATTACTTGCCATTGCATTGCACCTTATTCACGGATTTCAAAGTGCCTTTCAATCTTTGGGAGTGAATCATAGTAAGTATACCCCTATCATCAAAATCTTGGGCTATATTTTTGCTATTGGTGTACCATTGGGTTTTGCGATACAACCATTGTATGTGTTGTTGTTTTTATAGAAGGAAATGGTATGAAAATGTATTTTGCGAATGCGACTGAATGGTCTAAAATAGCCCCGATAGTAGCGGTTACCCCACAGTCCCGATTTTATCGGGACGAGGAGTAAAAGCGGATAGCGGGAAAATAAGTGGCGACGAAGTATAAAGTATTTGCTTCAAGAAAAATTAGAGAAAAATAAAATGTATCTTTTTCAAGTTAGATGCTTGTTTAATACGGATATAAAAATTAAAATATTGTCTATATATGGTTAGCAATAAATTAGAAACGGGTACTCTAGATGCTAAAGTTCCTCAAGCAGGGGAATTGGCAGACAAATGGACCAAATACCGTTCAAGTGTACCCTTGGTTGCTCCTAATAACAAAAGGAGAATTGAAATTATTGTTGTCGGAACTGGCTTAGCTGGTGGTGCTGCTGCTGCAACCTTGGCAGAATTGGGATATAAAGTCAAAGCATTTTGTTTCCAAGATTCTGCAAGAAGGGCGCACAGTATTGCTGCACAAGGTGGTATCAATGCAGCTAAAAACTACCAAAATGATGGAGACAGTGTTTATCGTCTATTTTACGATACTGTCAAAGGTGGAGATTACCGCTCAAGAGAATCCAATGTACACCGTTTGGCAGAGGTCAGCGTCAATATTATAGATCAGTGTGTGGCGCAGGGTGTGCCTTTTGCAAGAGATTATGGAGGCTTATTGGCCAATCGTTCTTTTGGAGGGGTGCAAGTATCGCGTACTTTTTATGCTAGAGGGCAAACGGGACAGCAGTTGTTGCTAGGAGCTTATAGTGCTTTGAATAGACAAGTTAGTAAAGGAGCGGTTCAAATGTATAGCCGTCATGAGATGTTGGATGTTGTCAAAATAGATGGCAAGGCGCGTGGTATTATAGCGCGTGATTTGATTACGGGTAAATTGGAACGCCACTTTGGACACGCAGTTATTTTGGCTACAGGAGGATATGG
>JAHDIA010000323.1 GCA_020631035.1 Chitinophagales bacterium
ATAAAAAGGGTTTGGTATTTAACACAGTACCTATCCACTTTTACTCCTCGCCCTCTCCCGATAAAATCGGGATCATGCTGTGGGGTAAACGTTCCTATCAGGCGTAAGCATCGCATCTTTTATTCCTTCGTCTCAAAGTGCATCTACCCGCTTCACGCCAAACCTTACTATTTCTTTTTCTTAAATATTCTCCACTCACCAATTCAAAGAACAAAAAATAAAAATTTGCATGTTTAAAAAATAGCATTTATCTTTGGTGTGTAAAAAATACACACATAGCAAATATGGCACAATATCAATACAAATATCCCAGACCTATTTTCGCTGTTGACTGTGTAATTTTTGCCTATAATGGTCAAGAATTATTTGTATTGTTGGTCAAACGTGACAAGGGAGCATTTGCCGACCATTGGGCATTGCCAGGAGGTTTCGTCCATGAAGGGGAAGATGCTTTTGCCTGTGCCAAGCGAGTATTGATTGAGAAAACTGCCTTGGAAAATGTGTTTATTGAGCAATTGTACACCTTTAGCAAACCTCAAAGAGATCCTAGAGATTGGGTCGTTTCTACCGCCCATTATGCCTTACTCCGACAAAATCATTTTGAAGTCAAAGCAGGGGGCAACAGCAGTGACATTCAGTGGCAGCGATTAAAGGAACTCCCTTCCCTAGCATTCGACCACAGCGAAATCATTGAGATGGCAATGCAAAGACTCAAGGGAAAAGTGAGTTATCAACCCATTGGTTTTGAATTGATGCCGCCTTATTTTTCATTGAGAAACTTACAAGATTTATACGAAACCATTTTACAAAGACCACTCGACAAAAGAAATTTTAGAAAAAAAATATTGAAAATGAACATCTTGGATAAAAAAGAAAATCAAGAAAAAAAATCTAAGAACGATCCCGACTTGTATCAGTTCAATCAAGCTAAATATGAGCAACTATTAGAAGAGGGATTTGATTTTGAATTGTAAATTTTTAAGGTTAAAGCGGCAAAGTCATAATATCTTTAATTGTGTCTAAGAAATTTCTACATAATAAGTACTTAAATTAAATATGACAGTTCTTTGATAAATATCATATCTGAATCAACGAAATTACGAGTTTATTTCGTACACATTGCTAACTATTTAGCATAAACATCACAATCATGAATAAATACATATTAATAATTCTATTTCTAACATACTACCATTCTATTCATGCTCAATGGATTGAACAAAACTCAGGTACCATAGAAAATTTGAATGAAGAGTAACTCTGGTCTAAAAATATACTCCGAAGATAAGATTGATAAGGAGATCAGCATTGATTTATCTAACATTCCAACAAATTTTTGCTTACTAAAAATATCATTTGAAACAGGAGAAACAGTCGTAAAGAAAATAATAATAGAATAACAAAGCTGGATAATAAAGTAGCATTGTCCTTCCCCCTAAATAACACAAAAAACAAACAATCAAAAACAATAACTATGTTCGGAATTAAACACATAAAATTTGACTCAATGACCTACGGCTAATGAAATAATGACATTCTTTTTCACCACAAAACGCATCACAACCATATGAAAATCACACTACAAAAAGGAGACATCACAACAATAGAAGCAGACGCCATTGTCAATGCAGCCAATACCTCATTGATGGGTGGTGGGGGCGTAGATGGTGCCATCCATAGAAAAGGGGGCAAAGCCATTTTAGAAGAGTGTATCAAAATTAGAAACAAACAAGGAGGATGCAAAGTAGGCGAAGCAGTCATTACCACCGCAGGAAAGCTCAAAGCCAAATACGTCATTCACACCGTCGGTCCACGTTGGAACAATGGCAATAGTGAAGAAGTCAACAAATTAAAAAATTGCTACCTCAATTCTCTCAAATTGGCAGAAGAAAGTGACATAAAGAGTTTGGCTTTTCCCAATATCAGTACAGGAATCTACCGCTTCCCCAAAGAGCTGGCAGCACAAATTTCCGTACAGACCGTACAAACATATGAAAGCAAGACATTAGAAAACATTATTTTTGTCTGCTTCGAAGAAGACAATTACAAACTCTATCAAAAACTACTCAAATGACTCAAAACACAGCCTCCAATATCGGCGTCATACTAGGACACTACCAAGTACCTGACCTCAACAAAGGGCAAATCGAACAAATCGAAAAGCATACAACACAACACACACAACTAAGCATTTTTTTGAATGTCACACCCATTATGACTAGCAAAAACAATCCACTAGATTTTGACAGCCGCAAAGAAATGCTGCAAAGTCATTTTCCCAATGTCACCGTACATCCCATAAAAGTAGCCCGCACCAACAAAGCTTGGAGTCAAGCACTGGACCAACAAATCGAAAAACTATACCCTCAACAAAATGTCACCCTCTACGACAATGGAGAAGGCTTGGGCAAACACTACAAAGGCAAACACAAAATCGAACAATCCCCTAGCCCACTCCTAGCCAATCACATCGAGTACGAATTCATTCCAACAGCCGATTTTAGAGCAGGAGAAATATTTGCCCTAAACAATCAATACGATAAAGTATTTACCACCATAGATGTAGCCGTCACCCACAAAAAGAAATTGTTACTCGCTCGCAAACCCAATGAAAAACTTTTTAGATTCATAGGCGGCTTCTCCGACCCAACTGACAACAACTTTGAAACAACCGCCAGAAGAGAAGTTGAAGAAGAAGCCAATATTAAAATCAAAAAAGTACAATACCTTGCCTCTAAAAAAATTGACGATTGGCGATACCGCAACGAACAAGATAAGATCATCACCGTCTTCTTCGCTGCCCAATATAAATCTGGTGAAATCAAAGCACAAGACGACATAGCAGAACTCAAATGGTTTTCCTTCTCCAAACTCAACAAAAAAATATTTGTAAAAGAACATCGTCCCCTCTTTAAAATTTTCAAACAAAAGGTGTTCTAATTTGGCACCTTTCTAAACTCAGCAACAATGACACACAATATTCTTTTAATGACTGACAGTTACAAAGTCAGTCATTACAAACAGTACCCCCCTAAATGCAATAAGATTTATTCTTATTTTGAATCAAGAGGTGGGCAATTTGACAATGTTTGTTTTTTCGGACTACAGTACTTTCTCAAACAATACCTCAGCGGCAAAGTCATCACCCAAGAAAAAATTGAGCAAGCCGCCACCATCTTTTCACAACACTTTGGCAATGGCAATTTGTTCAACCGATCTGCTTGGGAATACATTTTACAAAAATACGATGGACAGCTCCCCCTCCGCATCAAAGCCGTAGCAGAAGGAAGCATAGTGCCAATCTCTAACGTACTAATGACCATCGAGAATTTAGACCCCAAATGTTATTGGCTCACCAATTATCTCGAAACCCTATTGGTACAGGTTTGGTATCCTTCTACGGTTGCAACTTTGAGTTACCACATCCGACAAATGATGCACCAATTTTGCAAGGCAACAGGCGGACTCGAAGGCTTAGATTTCAAACTACACGATTTTGGTTTTCGTGGGGTATCCTCTGTCGAGTCTGCTGGAATGGGCGGTGCAGCCCACCTCATCAATTTTAAAGGAACCGACACCCTACAAGCATTGGCATTTATTCAAAAATACTACAATACTTCAGAGGTGGTAGGCTTTTCTGTTGCCGCTTCGGAACACAGTACAATGACCTCTTGGGGCAAAACAAACGAAACAAAAGCCTACCAAAATATGTTGGAACAATACCCCCAAGGCATCGTCTCTGTCGTCAGCGACTCCTACGATATTTACCACGCTTGCGAACACATTTGGGGCGAACAACTCAAAGAGCAGGTACTGGCAAGAGATGGGCAATTGGTCATTCGTCCCGACTCTGGCGACCCACTCGAAGTAATCTTAAAATTACTAGACATTTTGGGTGACAAATTTGGCTACACCACCAACGCACAAGGCTACAAAGTCCTACATCCCAAAGTTCGCATCCTACAAGGCGACGGAGTCGATTACCACGCCATTCAAAACATCCTTCAAGCAATGCAAGAAAACCAATGGAGTGCCGACAACATCGTCTTTGGAATGGGCGGCGGTCTCCTACAAAAACTCAATCGAGACACCCAAAAATTTGCCTTCAAATGTTCCTATGCCGAAATTGACGGTCAAGGACGCAATGTATTCAAAGACCCCATCACCGACAAGGGCAAACAATCCAAAAAAGGACAATTAAAACTTAGTCGAAACAATGCTCAATACCAAACCGTCTCTCTCAGCACCCCAGGCGAAGACCATTTGCAAACTGTATTCGAGCTAGGCAAACTCCAAAAGGAATGGACCTTTGAGGAAGTACGCCAGAATGTTTTATAAATTTATTTTATTGAACGGAACGAGGGGCACTTCGTTTGTCCCAATTTTATCGGGATCCCCGCTTTCCGTCCCGATTTTTCATCGGGATATGTGCATCAATTGGGCGTATTTGGCATGTTTTCTCCTTCGTCGTAAATAATAAAAGGTGTCACCTTTGGCATCTTTTTATAAAAGCGAAGGACGAAGCGGGGGGATGAAGTTAAAGACGCAGCCTAAAACATGCGCCCGATAACCAGAATGAACGCAGCCTAGAAGCACGCACATTGCCCAATAAAAATCAAATCAATTTTTATTTTTATAAAAAAGTTTTTACTTTTAAAACCACTGATTGAAAAATATGCAAGGTAAAAACGCACTTTTTGGATTGATCAAAACATTGAGTAGGGGCGAAAAAAGAGCCTTTAAGATATTTGTGTCTAGGTACAACAAAAGCAATGAAAACCTGCTACTCACCTTATTTGAAAAAATAAATGTCCAAGATGAATACAAGGAAGAACTCATCTTAAAGAGATTAGAAAAATTAAAAAACAAAACGCCACTTGCTGTTTTAAAAAACAAATTGTTCAAACACATTTTGCAATCCTTGAGGGGACATGTGGATTTTGAAGCACACCCAATAAGCAAAATAAATGAACAGTCTGAATTTGCCTACATTCTTTTTCAGAGAGGGTTGTTTAGTGAAGCTGGAATATTTATTGAAAAAGCCCGCTTAATGGCAGAAAAAATGGAGTATTACAACCAATTACTGCCCATTATGGACTTGCAATACAAAATTTCTAGACACTATTTATCTGTAGAAAAATTCCGTTTGTTAATTGAGAAATTAGACCTAGATAGAAAACGTACAACAACTATTTTGGACAATCAATGGATTTATATAAAATTACAGCAAGAACTCAATCAATTGTACCGTACCTATGACGAACCACAAAACGAAGAAGAACGCAAAGTCTATGAACAGTTTTTTGCCAATGAATACCTTCAAGATGCCCAAAAAGCCTTGTCCAATCAGGCATTGATTTACTTCTACAATTTAAAAACATTTTATCACAATCTATTGGGCAAAAACGACGATGCCTATCAAGCAGCTACACAACATTTAGACATTCTCAAAAATCTATTAAGCATTTTAAAACACGAACCAACTGTCTATTTTGTGGGACTCAACAATGTAATGATTTTGGCAATTCGTACAGAACGATTTGAGGAATACCAAACCTATCTAATTGAATTAGAGGCTTTTGCTGAACAAAACCAATCACTCAATCCATTCCACGAAAAAAGAATTTTTGAGATAAAATATGCTAGTCTAATACACTATTACAAAAAATCAGAGCAATACGCCAAAGGTGTTGAGCTAACTCAAACACTTGAAGATGGCATACAAAAATACCGTTCCGTTGGATTGAGCAATTACCGAATATTGCGTTTTTATTTCAGTCTTGCTTTACTCAATTTTTACTTATCTGAATGGGGAGAAGCCCATTATTATGTAGACAAGGTCTTAGAACAAGAAGATGGAAAAACATCTATCACAACAGTTGCCTACAGCAAAATACTAGATTTGCTATTGCACTTAGACAAGAAGAATTTTAGGTTTTTAGAATATCAAATTGTCAATGTACAACGCTTTCTAAAAAAGAATCACCGCTATAACAAAGAGGAACAAATTTTACTGGGATTGCTAAACAAATTGATTAAAGAAAGAATGCCAGAACAAACAAAAACATTGTATGAAAATTTTCTTAGCGAAATAGCTCCTTTACGAGAACGACCACTTTTTAGAGAACTTAAAATTTATGCCTGGATAGAAAGCAAAATCAAAGGACAAACTGTCCTAGAACGTTTAAATGACTCCTCTGAAAACTAAAAACATCCGTTTTGCAAACAATTGACATTGTGTTTTTTTGCAAGTATAAAAGTAACACACAAATATTTTAAAAAAATACATAAAAAGATCACATTCAGCACATTAACCAATTAAAAATCTTAATTACAAAGCAATCTATTTTCTTAAATAGTTAAATCCTCTTAGCTATTAATTTTCCCAAATAGTAAAATTAAAATTAATTTAACACATTCATTAAGTGCTAATTTTTTTAGCATAGGGAATAAAACAATCTACTTCTAAAATATATTGTTTAATCAACAACAAGGTCTGCATTTGTTGAATATCGCATCAACATAACGGGCTATCTATGTCTATAACTCAAAGGAACAAAATACTTCTAAACTAAAATCAAAAATAAACTTACAAATGAAAAAAAAATTTTACACACCACACTCCAAACCCATAGCTTGGCTCTGTCTATTTCTATTTTTGAGTTCCAGCTCAGTTTGGGGACAATGCCCAGCAGTAGGTTCAGAATTTTGGTTTGCCTCCCCAGCCGATGGACCTTTTGATTCTTCTCAACCATTGGGTTCTTTTGCCAATCCACTAACTGATTGGAACTCTGGCACACCCAGCGTCCTAGAAGCCATTCAAGATTGCCCTGATCCAATTGTTGTCAATTTTAGGTCTTGTTACTACAATACTGATGGAACGGACGGCGATGTCAATTGGACCTTACCATCTGGTTTTAATGGCAATGTTAACAATGTCACAATCAATGGAAATGGTGCTACATTAGAAAGTTTTGCAGCGTCGGCACAGTGGCTGGTCATTGCCAATCAGGACAATTGGACCATCAATGACCTTACACTTACAGGCTTTAATGGTACAGATGGTG
>JAHDIA010000324.1 GCA_020631035.1 Chitinophagales bacterium
TTAGACGTGTTTATTTACCCATTTTTATGGCTTCAATTTGCTTATCGAAAGCCTGTGTATAAGTTTTTTTTCAAATAAACACAAAAAGGAACGGTTTTTGGACTAACTTACAGCAGAAGTGAGAAATGAAGCCAAGCTACAAATAAAAACTTGTGGAAAGTTGTTAGTTGTAGACAAAAACATTAGCATAAAAAAGGGAGCAAAAAGCGACCATTCTAAATATTTGGGATTAAAAAAATTAATTTGGATTGAACAAGGATTTGAGGGAACACCATTGCAAAGTGCACTTGATAAGTTGCAGAGCATGCTTGAATCTTCTGAACATCATTTTTATTTAGCCCGTGTATCTTCCAAATTGGTTGGATATGGAAGTATAACCCAAAGTAATTTACCCTCCGAGTTTCATATAGGATGCTTGGACCTGGGATTGTTGAATCAGTACAATTCGCCTGCAATCAAAAAGCGTTTGCTGATTAATATGGAAGGCTTTGCCTTGCAAAATGATTTGAAGCGGATAGAACAAAAAGTCATTCAACGCAGTTATCTTGATGTGCAATTGAACATCAGTTTGGGCTATAGCATAGAAGGCAAGCTAAGCCACTCAGCATTGATTAATGGAGGGTTTGAAGATAGCTATATAATGGGAAAGTTTATTTGAAAGTTTTTGTATTATTGTCAAAGGAACTGTACTGTTTTGGGACATACCAAACAATTACCAATACTTTACTTTGATATCAATATAGCTCGTTCCTTCCTTGACTACAAAAGTGCAATCTTCAAAGGTGGGAGGTGAGAAGCCTCTAGCTTTTGCATTATTGGAAAAGCCGTATCCTTCTTTGGGAATACCCAAAAAATTGTAATCCATATCCCCGTTGTTGTTTTCATCATCCAATAGGGTGATGGCATATGTTCCTACCTCTAATTTTTCAATATTGAAACTAGCTGTATTGTTGCTAATTTCCGATTTGTCTAAAGAAAAGACTTTATCGGGAGTGTAAGGGAATCCGTCTGGATGCTGGTAAAGCGATATGAGTACTTTACCAGTTCCTTCTTTGATGTTGCTAATGTTGATTGTTAGTTCGCCTTGATTGTTGTTGGGGGCAAATGCAAACAAGCAATTGATAAAGAGTAGTAACAAGGTTTTAGACATAAGATGAGGTTTACTTTTAGAAAAACTTTTTGAGCAAACGTTTATTACACACTAGCACAAATTTCTCAAAAATTTGACAATAGCGCAGGATGTAGCGGGTGGATGAAACTTGGTGCAAGGAATGAAACATGCGCCCGATAACCAGAGTAAGCGTAGCCTAGTACCATACACATTGCCCCAAAATAAAAAAACCACAATACCATAAGGTATTGCGGTTTTGTAAAACTATTACTTAAAAAATATGTATTATTCTAGGCGTATTCTAGTAACTGTAATAGGAATACATTGTGGAGGTGGACAACAGTCGACCTGAGTAATAATAACAGGACAACACAATTCACCAGGACAAGAGCCTGGTACGTTTTCGTCTACAATGTAGTAGTATTCACCTATTTCAGTAGCATTGTATATTTGACTGGTCGCTCCGCTAATGGCGGTACTGTCTCTATACCATTGATAGGTAGTATAGCCCGCCGCTGCTGTAAGGGTGACATCAATGCTGTCGGTTGTACAAATTTCGACCATTGGACTCACACAAGCAGAACCCAAGTCATCTTCCGCTCTTGCAGCATTGCTAGGATAAGAATCCACATCAATTTCGTTCATAGCAATGATCTCCGCATCGTTGATAATAACCCCCAATTCAACTACTGTAACAATGATGTCAATACTAGCAGAATCGCCCACAGCGATATTGCCTATATTCCAATGTAAGCCATCAAAGGTTCCTTGGGTAGCAGTGTAGACACCAGTATACAAAAGTGAAGTAGAGAGAGTGTCTGTGACAAGTAAGCCAGTTAATTCCCCTGTTCCTTCGTTGTAAACGTCGATGGTATAGGTTATTTGGTCACCAATTGCCGCAGTATTTGGAGCGGCAGATTTGGTAATGGCAATATCATAAGTAACACATATGGCCGTTCCCTGAGCGGTTGCTTCACATCCAGCAGGAGCATTGGCATCAGAACGCAAGACAAAATTGACCACTTGATCGGGGTCTCCCTCAACCAATGTATAGCTTGCCCCTGTACCTTGGTCATTGGTAATGTCAAGAGTACCACAATTATCAATTACTTCAACGATACAAGTTGTTTCGGAAATGGTGAAATCAACTCCTTCAACAGGTGTTGGGTAAATACTGTATCCTGCTGAAGTACTGGAGATTGGGGTGCCAATGACTTCGCCGATTTGTGTACAATACAATTGAGCAGTAACATCGGGATTGGTGATGACTGTACAACCATCGCTTGGTGTGATGGAATAGACAAATTGATCGCCTGTTTGGCCTGTTTGTTCCACACCATCTACATACCATCGTGTGGTATATTCTGTTCCATTGGTGCCATAGTCTGTTGTAACAGTATAGGTAACATCAATAGGGGTACCTGAGTAACAGGCATCTACTCCATTGTCAGTAATGGTGGTAATATTGGGACAACAATCTACTGTATTGACGGTGTAACAACAAGTTTCTGTACCTGTACATTGCAATTCAACATCTACGCAAATATCGTAACAGCCAGGAGCGACATTGTTCATATCTATAACTGCTGCATTGGTGCCCTGTCCAGAATCAACAAGGGTTCCAGTGGGACCATACCAAGTATAATTGACAGCATCAGGCGAACTCGCAACAGAGAAGGGCACTTTGGCTTCTGAACATACTTCGGGTAGAGAGTAATGAACGGTCATTTCCATATAATCGACCCCAAGAGTTACTTCTGCATTGTTGAATAGTGCAACAGGTACCCCCACTTTTACAATTACTCCAAATCCGCTACTATTGAGCAGAGTAGGAGTAAGGCTCGAACCAGCTCCCCAAGTATTGCTACTTCCTCCATAAGTATTGGTTCCAGCAGTTGGCCAGTTTGATATGGCTTGATTGTTTCCAATGTAATTTCCTGAAGCATCTAAAAGGCGGATGATTCTGTCTTCTGCATCAGCAACTGTACTGGTTCCACCAATTGTTACTTCTACACCATTGATGACAGCACATTCGGGTATGCTCAATCCCAAATTGGTGAGGTGTAAACAATGAGATGCTCTAGTACCCAATAGTGCCTGACTCAAGGTAACACTTGCGATCTGACCATCGTTGGTAAGTGCGTTTTCGGGACTATTCCAAGTAGCGGCTATGGGTTCGCAATTGTTGCTGGTCGCTGTTGTGGGAGCGGCTGTTTGTGTTTGTATTGTTGCACTTGGTCCACTAATTGGACAAGCTGAAACTTCGTTGTAAACCAGATTGTATCCATTGGCTTGGCTAAAGCATTGGAAGCAGTTAGGTTCAGTAGTAGAAGTAATTTCTAGGGTATTGTAATTGCCTGGATCGAGTCCACTAATTAGGAGTGTACCGCTTCCGTCGGCTGTGAGATTCAATGGCCCAACCAATACGCCATCATCAATATAGGTAACAGAGTAGGTTTCATTGGGTTGTACATTGCTGATGGTAAACTGACCATCATAAGAAGGGGTACAACCTGTTGGTTGACTTACAGACACACTAGCCCCACTCAAGTCAAAAGAGCAAGTAGGACGGTTAACAGCAAGTAGTGGTTGTCTAGCGGTATTGTCTGGGCTCAACCAAGCGACATCGGGAATGGGTTGGTAGGTGCCATTGTTTACAAGGTTTATGATGGTTTGTGCATCAGTACTTGTAGGATTGTAACCAGGGTTGGAAAAGTACCAAATGGCTTGTTGAACGCCAGGGTACAGATCGTAACCATCATAAATAGCATTGAGTACTGCGGCCAATTCATTGTGGTTGGGGATATTCCCAATTGGATTGACAACAGTGTAGTAATCTCCCACTTGTGGAGCACTAGAGTTTACATCAATACAAAATGCTACATCTTGTACATCTATTCCATTGCCCATATAAACAGGGAGAATTTCATTGGGGTCATATAGACCTGTTACTTGGCCATAATCGCCTACATCGGCTGCAAAGACAGATATAGATAGACAACTTAGGAATAGGAAAATGAGTGATTGGGAATAATTTTTTAAGTGTAATAGTTTAATATACATATTTTTGGAGATTGAACTTAGAGAAAATATTTGAATTAAAATTTAACATGAAAGGAGGGAAAGCGTAATGATTAGTGGTGTTTGTTGTTATTAAAACTCCAATTGCTTTATGAGAAAAGATTTCTTCTCATAATATAAGATTAATGAGGGTAAGAATACATACGATAAATATTTTATAAATGTTTGGTGGAAACTGATATTCTTAATAGCTATGAGCTATTAAAACCGCCTAAAGTATAAGGTTTTGTTTTGATTAGAAAACTTATATTTTTAATTTTTTAAAGCCAAGAAAATAATTTTGCAATACAAGCTTGGAAAGTGTTTCTATGTAAATGGAGTAGGAATGTATAAGTTTTTGTAACAAAGTTTTATAAATATCGTATGAATAAGCTATGATATAGTAGTGCGCTATATTTTTGATTAACAACTTTTACATTCTAACAATTACTCCCATATTTTACAAATTACTTTTGTGTAGTAACACAACAATAAAGTTTTAAGTACTAAACTAACTTGAACTAGACTATAACTGTTATGAATATCCTATTAGAAACTGCCTTTTCCAATATTGTCCAAAAACTCCACAGCATTGGAGTAATGACCTATCTTTCTTATTCCAAAAAATTAGAATGTGACGAGTATTTTGCAGCCCTACATCAACTGCCTAGCACAGTCAATGTGTGTTTGAAAGATATATTGGATAAGTATTGTATTGAAAGTCAAGAAAAATTACAAAAGAGTATTGATTTGTTACTTGAGGAAGAAGGACGCCTAGAAATAGAGTTACAACAGCAAAATGGACGATGTATACAATTTATAGGGGAAGTCAATTCTAATATTGGTGAGGCTGGATACTTGGTGGCGACATTTAAAGAGATTAGCAAGAAAAGGCAAGGAGAGCATTTTGTGCTAAAAGAGGTCGTGCTTGCTAAAAGCTTGGAAGCACTTGAAGAGGAAACAGCAAAAAAAGCATTGCTCAACTACAATAGATTGCTAGGGAACAAATTAAAAGAGCAGACTTATGAGTTGAATAAACTGAGCCAAGAGGTAGAAAAATTTGCCTATTTGGTTTCACACGATTTGAAAACCCCGCTTCGTTCAATTGTCAGCTTTATCAACTTAATTCAACAAGGGCTTGAAAATGACGAGTTAGAAAAAGAAGCCATAGAACATTATTTTGACTATGTTATAAGTGGAGCCAATCGTATGCAAAAACTCATAGAAGATGTAGCGAGTTTTAATGATTTAAAAAGAAAGCAAGAATTGACGAAATCTGTTGACCTAAATACAGTTATTCCATCGGTCTTTGAATCCATCCGAAAAAAATACATTCACAAAAATATTGAATTTACTTACGATACCCTTCCAATAATTATATTTGATCAACAACAACTCTTGCAATTGTTCCAAAACTTGTTGGACAATGCTGTAAAGTACAATGAGAGCGAATTGGTACAAATTGACATTGCCTACAGCCAACAAATAAGTGCGCACGAATTCATCATCCGAGACAATGGAATAGGCATAAAAACTGAGTTTCACGATTATATTTTTGGTATGTGCAATCGTTTGCACAACACTTCCCGATACAAAGGCTCAGGTTTGGGCTTGTCTATTTGTAAAAAAATTGTCGAACAAGCCAAGGGAGACATCTCACTTGTCTCAGAAGAGGCGATTGGTTCTTCTTTCTTTGTGAGATTGCCCATAAAAAAATCTGGCTTGGAGATACTCAATTTATATTAGGCCAAACAAGTCTATTCTATTTTCAAATCGACTTCGGTTTTGCTTCGTTCAATCACTTCCATATAGTAAGTTTCATACAAAGGCATAATGTTGTCTATGTCAAATGTATGTGCTTGTTTGAGGGCATTTTTTCTAAAAGCTTGTAGCATATCAGGATTTTGCAACAATTTGATGGCATTTTGTGCCATTGATTTGGTATCTCCCACATCGCTCAAAAATCCTGTTTCCCCATCAATATTTATTTCAGGTATACCGCCTGCATTGGATGAAATAACAGGTACTTCACAAGCCATAGCTTCCAAGGCTGCCAAGCCAAAACTCTCGCTCTCTGATGGCAACAAAAATAGGTCTGCTACCGCCAACAATTCACCCACTGCATCTTGTTTGCCCAAAAAGCGTACGTGATCGCAAGTTCCCAGCTCTCGGCACATTTTCTCTGCCTTTTTACGTTCTGGACCATCGCCAATCAACAACAATTTAGCAGGTACCTCTTTTAAAATTTTGCTAAAGGTATCAACCACATCCTCAATGCGTTTGACCTTTCTAAAATTTGAAGTGTGTACCAAAATTGACTCATTGTTGGGAGCAATTGCCTTTTTAAAATGGTTTTTGTCAGCCTTTCTAAAAGTGTCTAAATCAATAAAGTTGGGGATGACCTTAATGCCATTGTCCACATCAAAATATTCGTAGGTTTGTTGCTTCAAGGATTCGGATACAGCTGTTACTCCGTCCGATGCATTGATTGAAAAGGATACCACTGGGGCATAGGTAACATCTTTGCCTACCAAGGTGATGTCGGTTCCGTGGAGGGTGGTCACTACTGGAATGTTAATGCCTTGCGATTTGAGAATGCTCTTTGCCAAAAAGGCAGCCGAAGCGTGTGGAATGGCGTAGTGTACATGCACCAAATCCAATTTGCTAAACTTGACAGTATCTACCAACTTGCTTGCCAATGCTGTCTCATAAGGCGGAAACTCAAACAATGGATAGTTGGTAAAACTGACCTCATGAAAGGTGATGTTTTCGTGAAAATGTACGAGTCGAAAAGGTTGTTTATAAGAGATAAAATGAATGGAGTGTCCTTTTTTGGCGAGTGCTTTGCCCAATTCGGTTGCCACTACACCACTTCCACCATAAGT
>JAHDIA010000325.1 GCA_020631035.1 Chitinophagales bacterium
GTTCCATTCTTTTAAAACCTGCTACTACGACCAAACCAGCCGCAATAAAAGAGAGTACCATAAAAAAACCAAAGGTTTGTAAGAGCTTTAAAAAAGGCAGCTCAATTCCGAATGTATATTTAAAAAACTCAAAAAACGATGGGTACATTTAGTGTAATTGTTTCAATTAGTAAAGTAAATTTAAGCACAACAATCAGCAAGGCATCAAGAGACGGGCTTCGACATTTCCATTCGAATGAATATTGTCTAAACTCAATTCGTGTATTTGATTGACCAAACTTTCGTCATAAGGCAATTGTACCTTGACATAATTGTCGGTAAAACCAAACATTTGGTCTCCATTTTGTTCTGCTTCAAACAATACCTTGCGCTGGGTATTGAGGTGTTGGCTGTAAAAATGGCGTCTTTTTTTCTCGGATAAAATCCGCAGCATTTTGCTTCTTTGCTTGCGTTCGTTTTGTGGCACTGCACTTGCTATGTTCAAGGCTTTGGTATTGGCTCTCTCTGAGTAAGTAAAGACGTGTAAATACGAAACGTCTAAATTACTCAAAAAGTGGTGTGTGTCTAAAAAATGTTTTTCAGACTCTGAAGGGAAGCCCACAATTACATCCACCCCAATACAGCAATGCGGCATTATTTTTTTGATGTATTCCACCCTATTGACATACAGTTCTCGGCGATATCTACGACGCATCAATGCCAAGATATCGTTGTTACCCGATTGTAGTGGAATGTGAAAATGTGGCATAAATCGCTTGGACTGTGCAACAAAATCAATGATTTCGTTGGTGAGTAGATTGGGTTCGATAGACGAAATTCTAAAACGTTCGATGCCCTCCACTTCGTCCAAAGCCATCACCAAATCGCCAAAGTTTTCAGTGGCTCTCTTGGCTCCATTCGCCCCCTTGCCAAAATCGCCTATGTTAACGCCTGTTAAAACGATTTCCTTGACACCTTTTTCGGCAATTTCTCTTGCATTTTTTAGCACATTTTCAATGGTGTCGCTTCGGCTTTTCCCTCTTGCCAAAGGAATGGTGCAAAAAGTACAAGAATAATCACAACCATCTTGTACTTTTAAAAATGAACGGGTACGCCCTCCAAAAGAATAAGAACCGACAAAGAAGTCTGCATCACATACATCTGAACTCAAATAGGTTCCTACTGTTTGCTTGGTCAAATTTTGCAAATGTTCGACTATATTGAATTTCTCAGCAGCTCCCAAGACGAGGTCTACCCCTTCTATCTCTGAAATCTCTTTGGGCTTCAGTTGTGCATAACAGCCAATGATGACGATAAATGCCAAAGGATTTTGTTTGAGTGCCCTTCGAATAACACTTCTACATTTTTTATCTGCATTATCCGTTACAGAGCAAGTATTTATGACATATACATCGGCCTCTTGGTCAAATGCCTGTACTACAAATCCGTTTTCCTCCATTGTTCGTCCAATAGAGGAAGTCTCAGCATAATTAAGTTTGCAACCCAAGGTATAAAATGCAACTGATTTTTTTTGCTTTGTCATATTCTTGCAAAATTACTATTTGTTGTGCAAATACTTATCAAAATGTGAATTGTTTGCAGAAACCTTCTATTTTTTTGGACGGAACGCTCTGTTCACTGTATGCTCAGGGCTCCCCGCTATCCACTGCTATTCCGATAGGCATTTCAAAAATATTTTGCTTTGTCCCATTTCGACTATTTATTGGAAAAACAAATAGATTCACCCAATACCGCATCGGAATATCCGCTACTATCGGGCGTATTTTAGGCCATTTTCCCCTTCGTCTATCCGTTTTTATTTAAAATATTCACAAAAATTGGATTTTTAAAACGCTTAAACTCCTTGCTTCTACAAATCAAATCATATAAATTGAGAAAAATAGTTGATTTTTAGTCCCAAAAAGGTTAATTTAGTGTTTTGAAGAGCCACTACGTCAAGCTATCCTTCTACACATGTAAGTCATACATACATCTTATTTTTTACTATTCGTTCATTTGCATAGGTACATCTTATTGACTGGTAACCCAAAAAGTATGTATACAAATATCACGACAACTACTCATTAAGCAAGTAATTAATAAATAACTAATTAAACAATTTCATCAATAAAGCGTGTGTATTCTTCAACAATGCATACACCAAAACTAACAGCTTAATATGGAAATTTTTACCATCCCCTCGGAAAGGTTTTACAAACTTAAAATCTATCTATGTAAAAAAACTTTACAATTAACCTTTTTGCTTATAGCAAGTCTCCTATTTACCAACCTAAACGCTCAAATTTTGCCAGGTTCACTTGGGCAAAGTCTGGGACAGCCCTTGCAGTTGACTTCACCTGGTCACAGTGGTGGTCATCAAGCCAATCTCCCATCTATCAATTTGGAGCGTATGGTCAATGTAGACTCTTGTGATTTCGAAATCATCATCAACAATCCTAAATGTGGATCAAATGATGGCTTGATAACAGTTGTACCAACAGAACAAGATGGTATGACCATTTATTTTTACGAATTAACCGACCCACAAGGCATTACTTTTACCAATGCCACTTTTCAAGATACGCTTTTCTATCAACAAATGCTCCCAGGTGATTATCAATTACGGGTGACTTTGTTTGGGGATGCAGCTACTTGTGAGCAAAATTATGATTTCACCCTAATGGATGACTTCTCTGATTGTGCGCCTTGTGAATTTGAAGTGCTTAACAGTGATGCCACTTGTGGTGAATCCAATGCTAGTATTTCCATCATTCCGACTGGACAAGATGGTAGTACTCCTTTTGCCTATACCTTGAGTTCTGAGCAAGGAATTCTTGATGAAAATGTGACCATTGTAGATACCATCACTTATACTGATTTGTCCCCTGGCACTTATACTTTGAATGCTGCTTATGCGGGCAATCCGTTGTTTTGTAGTGAAGATTTTACAATCACCATTGTGAATGACGACAGCGATTGTGTACAATTTGTTTGTGAGTTTGAGGTATTGTTCAACAATCCCAGATGTGGAATGAACGATGGTTTGATTACCATTGTCCCTGCCGAACAAGATGGCAACACCATTTATTTCTATGAATTGACCGACCCAGCAGGCATTACCTTTACCAATGCCACTTTTGAAGATTCTGTCTTTTACAATCAGATGAAAGCAGGTGACTACCAGTTGAGAGCGACTTTGTTTGAAGATGCAGCAACTTGTGAACAAATCTATGACTTTACACTTACAGACGACTTCTCTGATTGTGCGCCTTGTGAGTTTGAGGTCATTCATACTGATGCGAGTTGTGACGCAACAGATGGAAGCATCAGCGTCATTCCTACTGCTCAAGATGGAGGTACCAATTTCGTTTTTGCCCTAACAGATCCAAGTGGGATTCCTACAAGCATTTCTAGTGCTGAGGATACCATTACATTTGCAGATTTGGCACCTGGCACATATACTCTCGATGCCAGCTATACCAACAATGCTGCTCTTTGTAGCCAACAATTTTCTGTTAGTGTGCTAGAAGATGCATCAAGTTGCTTGGAGTGTGATTTTGAGGTATTGTTCAACAATCCTAAGTGTGGTTTGAATGATGGTATCATCACTGTTATCCCTAGTTTTCAAGATGGGCTAAGCATTTACTTTTACGAACTCAATGATCCAAACAATTTGACCTTTACCAATGCCACCTTTGAAGATACCGTTGTATATGAGCAAATGCCAGCAGGAGATTATTATTTAAGAGTCACGTTGTTTGGCAATCCCGATGCTTGTGAACAAGAGTATTTCTTTACGCTAACAGACGATTATTCAGACTGTGCGCCTTGTGAGTTTGAAATAGTCAATACAACTGCAAGCTGTGGCAATGCCAATGGCAACATCCAAATTATTCCTACAGGACAAGATGGCAATACTGCTTTTGAATATACCATTACTGATGCCGCTGGTACTTCTAGTAGTATCGTTTCTGTAGTAGACACATTCACTTATGACAATTTGATTGCTGGTACTTATACCATAGATGTTACCTATGCTGGCAATCCACTTTTCTGTAGCCAACAGTTTACTGAAACCATTGACAATGACGAAAGTGATTGCCTCGATTGTGTCTTTGAAGTATTGTACAATGATCCTCAGTGTGGTCTAAATGATGGTTTGATTACAATTGTTCCTGCTGACCAAGATGGAATGACTATTTTCTTCTATGAGTTGACTGACCCCAATGGCATTACTTTTACCAATGCTACATTTGAAGATACAGTTTTCTACAATCAAATGACTGCTGGTAATTACCAACTAAGCATAAGCTTATTTGAAGATGCGGCAGCTTGTGAGCAAGTCTATGATTTTACACTTGTAGATGACTTTTCTAATTGTGCACCTTGTGAGTTTGAAATACTTAGTACCAACGAAAGTTGTGGTGAAGCAAATGGTATGATACAAGTTGTACCTACGGGGCAAGATGGGAACACTGCTTTCTCTTATACCATAACTCATCCACAAGGAAATATTTCTAACAATACTTCTACGGTTGACACTATGACTTATGAGAATCTGATTGCAGGTATTTATACCATTGAAGTCACATATGCTGGCAATCCAGAATTTTGTAGCGAACAGTTTACTGTGAATTTAGGAAATATCACAGAGGGTTGCTCAGGTCAAAATCTCAACTGTGGATTTGAGGTATTGTTTACCAATCCAAGATGTGGAATGAACGATGGTTTGATTACAGTTGTTCCTACAGAACAAGATGGAATGACCATTTACTTCTACGAATTGACAGACCCTAGTGGCATTACTTTTACCAATGCAACATTTGAAGACACTCTTTTCTATAATCAAATGGCCACTGGTGATTACCATTTGAGAGTCACTTTATTTGGAGATGCCGAGGCTTGTGAACAAGAGTTTAACTTTACTTTACAAGACGATTTTTCTGATTGTGTTCCTTGTGACTTTGAGCTTATGTTTGATGATCCTACTTGTGAGGAAAGCAATGGTAGCATTGGTATCATTACCATGGAACAAGATGGCAGTACTGCTTTCTTCTACGAAATCATTGGAGACAATGGATATGTGTATCAAAAAATATCCAATGTAGATACAATGCAAATCAATGGTCTATTGCCTGGTAACTACACCATCACCATCTCTTATCCTCAAAATGAAGATTTTTGTATGGAAACCTTTGAATTGACATTGACCAATCTAGATGAGGATTGTGCTTGTGAGATTGTAGCTGGTAACATTAGTACTGAGTCCAATACAGATATTTGTACTGTTGGAGATGCCATCATTGATACAGTTGTGGTAGATGAAACAGGCGTTGTAGGAGACATTGCTTACTTTATCACCAATTCCAATGGTTCCGAAATTTATATGTCTTTTGCAGAAGGGCCCTACTTTACTTTTGAGGGTGCCCCTGCCGAAGTATGTATGTTGTGGGGGGTTGTCTATTGTGGCGACTTGTTCTTCCCTGAAGAATGTGGCGATGATTGTACCATTTTCGATTTGATGTCAACAGATACTTTGACCTTTACCAACAATATCCCTGTCAATGTATTCAACTGTTCACAATCAAGAAGCCCACAAGCTTGTGAGGATGGCATAACTGCTGGAAGCATCAGCACTTCTTCTGATAGAGTTTTCTGTAACTTTGAAGATGAGATGATTAGCATTGATCTAGTTCATTCTGAAATGCAAACCAACAACTTCCAATACTTCATCACTGATGAAGAAAGAAGCATTATTTTAGATGGTCCATTTACAGGGGATCAAATCAGCTTTATGGCAAGCCCTAACAATACTTACCGCATTTTGGGGATTGGCTACAATGGTACATTGTCCAATTATGCATCTGGTACACCATTGGCTGAACTACAATCTGACGATTGCTACGAATTTACCAATTCTATTCCTGTATATGTATTCTACTGTGCCGACAATCAGTTGTGCAATTATGTACAAGCAGGAGGCATCGAATCTGAATCTCTACTAGAGTTTTGTTCTATTGGAGGCACTCAGGAAAACCGAATTATGGTAGATCCAGAAGAGTCTATTGCAAGTCATTTTACTTATGTTCTAACTGACAACGATGGTATGGTCTTGATGTCTCAAAACCACGACGAATTTGATTTGGAAGGAATGGAAGCGGGCACCTACTACATACGTGGTGTTGCTTATGAAGGTGAATTGAGTATTCCTATGGGGCAACATTATTTTGATATTACTTCCAATGTCTGTCGTTTCTATAGCAATGGCATTGAAGTAATACTAGAAGATTGTACTGGTATGACGGACTGTGACATCTTAGAAAATGGTAAAATCAAAACAGAATCGGATACTGAAGTTTGTTTGGAAGAAGCAGGCGGTACTCACACGGTCTCTGTCATTGCTTATGATTTTGAAGCCAATAGTTTTGCCTATGTCGTCACTGATAATGATGGTTATATTTTAAGTGGTCCATATGATGATCCTAATATTGAATTTGATTTGTCTGTTGCGGGTACTTATAGAATTCGAGGCATTGCTTATGAAGGTGAATTGAGTGTAGCAATTGGTGAGCTTATTTATTATGGTATTAGTTCCACTGCTTGCTACCAATATACCTTGTCTATTCCTGTAACAATTCACGATTGTAGAGATGGCAACCGCTATTCTCCTTTTGTTATAGGTGATGATATTGTATTTGTTATGGCAAACAATGCGCAAAGATTGGATGTTCAAGCCAACGACCATTATTTGTCTAGTTGTAATTCTATGCCATTCATTATCAGTCCTCCACAAAATGGTTCACTTACAATCAATGAAGATGGTAGCCTAGAATATACACCTCAAAATGGTTTTACTGGAAAAGATGAGGTGGTTTATATGCTTTGTTGTGGAAATAATTGTAAATTCGCAACGGTTTCGATAGAAGTTGTGCCAAGCAATCCTACAAACCTTTTGGAACATTTGACCATTCCTAATGTAATCACACCAAATGGTGATGGTGTCAATGATGTATTCTTCGTTCGTGGCTTGGAATTGCTTCAAGATTATGAGGTGAGCTTCC
>JAHDIA010000326.1:0-2191 GCA_020631035.1 Chitinophagales bacterium
AAAGTTACAACTTTTTATAAAAAGGGTTTGGTATTTAACACAGTACCTATCCATTGCAAGTCCTCACTCGCTTCGACAGCTTTAAGTGGTCGTATTTTAAACAGGAAGAAAGAACAGAAAAAGTCTTGACTTGTTTAGTCAATTCTGTGAGTGTCGAAGCTCGCTGTGGGCTTTCCATTACTATCAGGCATAGTATCGCTAGGCTGAGTTCTTCGTTGCCTCGTTTTTGAATCTATACAACATAAAATAAAAGGGAGGACTTGTCTCTAAAACCTAAAATTGATTCTGGTATTTTTGCTTGGTCTTTCTAATAAAATATAGGCTCACACTCATAATTTTGGCAATCTGTTTTTGTGTAACCTCCATTTTTAACAATTCAATGACGCCTTTTTCTTTTTCAGCTTCAATTAATTGACGTGCTTCAGCCTTTCCTTCAGCCTTCCCTTCTGTTTAAGTCTGTTTAAAATTAAACGTAAAATGGCTTCAAGTGTAGGACGAAGCGGGTGGATGCAATCTACGACGCAGCCTAAAACATGCGCCCGATAACCAGGGTGAATATAGCCTAGAACCACTGACGTTGCCTAGTAATTAGGTAAAGGTTTTTATCCCAATTACTGAATTATTCAATTACCCAAATTTTGAATCTTGAATCTTAAATTTTCAATTATACAATTCCTATCTTAGCGGCACGAATGAGTCAAGCCTTAAAAATCCTTCAAATCACCAATCGTTTGCCCTATCCCCTCAATGACGGAGGCAATATTGCAACTTATTATCTTACCAAGTTTTTGAAGGATGCAGGACACCAAACTCATCTATTGTCGCTCAATACCAAAAAACATTATCACAGTCCCCAACCACTTGAAGAGGTCGCCCAAGTAGCAACGGTAGACATTGATACAACTGTGAGTGTATGGGGTGCTTTTAAGGGGTTGTTTGGTCGGTATCCCTACAATATCAGCCGTTTTCAGTCCCAAGCATTTGAGGCAAAACTGATTGACTTATTACAAATCCATAATTTTGATATTGTACAAACCGAAGGGATTTATATGGGAATTTATTTGGATGACATTCGCAAACATTCTAAGGCAAAGGTGGTGTTGAGAGCGCACAATTTGGAACATCAGATTTGGAGACGGCTTGCAGACAACAATACGAATCCTTTGAAAAAGATTTATCTTGGACACCTTGCCAAAGGAATTGAAAAATTTGAACAGGAATATGCCCAGCAGTATGACGGTATTGTTGCCATCACTGAGGTAGATTCAGCTTACTTTACCAAGGTTGCTCCCAATACGCCAACGATCAGCATTCCAGCAGGAATTGATTTTGAAGTATTTCAAAGTAAGATGCAAGAGCCATTGCCCAATACGCTTTGCTTTTTGGGTAGTTTGGAATGGCAACCCAATACACAAGGTTTGAGATGGTTCTTAGATGAGGTTTGGCCAATGGTCTATCAAGCTAATCCCAATCTTAGCTTTCACATAGCAGGAAAGAATCCGCCAGAAGAGTGGCAGAATTTAAGAGAAGAAGGGGTGGTGATGCATGGAATGGTCCCCGACGCCCAAGCTTTTCTTGCCAAGTATGAATTGATGGTTGTTCCATTGTTGTCGGGTTCGGGTATGCGTTTAAAACTGATTGAAGCAATGGCGATGCAAAAATGTATTGTTTCGACAAGTGTCGGAGCCGAAGGCATCCCTTGTACCAATAAAGAGTTGTTAATAGTTGATGATGCACAAAAAATGAGTGAAACAATACTGAATTTATGCGCTAATGCTGGGCAAAAAACAGCGATGAAAAAGAATGCCTATAATTTTGTAAAGCGGCATTATGATTGGAACAGTTTAATTCCTAATTTTACCGACTTTTACAGAGCTTTGGTATGAAAATACTCTACATTTTATCTCGTTTCCCATATCCCTTAATGAAGGGAGACAAATTACGTGCCTTCCATCAAATCCGAATGCTCAGTCAGAACAATGAAATTCACCTCATTGCACTCAATGCAAGCAAACCACCAAAAAAACATTTGGCAATATTAGAACAATACTGTAAAAGTGTGCATTGTTTTAGTAGTGGAAAAGTAGCCAATCTTTTTAAATTGGGAAGAGCTTTGTTTAACAAATTGCCTTTTCAGGTCAATTTGTTTCAATCTGGAAAGGTATACAAGAAAGCGAAGGAAGTCATAGAA
>JAHDIA010000326.1:2201-4876 GCA_020631035.1 Chitinophagales bacterium
AACATAGATGTAGTTTTTGCCCAACTGATTCGGGTGGCAGAAAACATTCCCTTTGGAATGGATGTACATTACCACCTAGATTATATGGATGCCATGTCGGTAAATATGGAAAGGCGTTTTCATCACTCCAAGCCTTACGAAAAACGTTTTATAGGTTGGGAAAAAGAGCGTTTGAAAGTCTATGAAGGAGCCATTGCCGATAAATTTGACACCTTAACAGCTATTTCAGAACCCGATGCCAAAATCTTGGAACGACTGTGTAGCAAACCTATCACCATTTTACCCAATGGTGTCAATGAAGATTTTTTGGAATATCAAGACGTTCCTGCTAAGAAATATGATTTGATTTTTACAGGCAATATGGGCTATCATCCCAATATCAAGGCGTGTCAATATCTGGTTGAAAAGTTATTGCCGATTATCGCAGAGGACTTTCGGCCCTTGAAGTTATGTATTGCAGGAACCAGTCCAAGTGCAGAAGTAAGAGATATGGCAAATGAAAATATTGAGGTGACAGGTTTTGTGGAGGATTTACGACCATACTTAGCAGCATCTAAATTGTTTGTGGCTCCTTTGTTTTCGGGTTCGGGGCTACAGAACAAATTGCTAGAGTCTATGGCAATGGGCATTCCCTCTTTTACCACCCGATTGGTCAACAATGCACTAGGAGGAACTGACAAAGAAGAGATAATTGTTTGCAATGATATGGAAACTTTTGCCAAAAGAATCATAGCTTTGCTAGAGAATCCACAAGAAGCCGAACGTATTGGACAAAATGGACGTTTGTTCATTCAAAAAAATTATAGTTGGGAAACCTACAACCTACAACTTGAACAATTATTAAACAAGTGAGGTTTATTTTTGTATACAAGTAACCAAATATCTAACATTTGAAATCAAAAAAATGGCACAGAGTAAATTAAATACAATTGAAGAAGCCATACAGGACATCAAAGATGGCAAACTAATCATTGTAGTAGATGATGAGGACAGAGAAAATGAAGGAGATTTTTTGACGGCTGCTGAGAATGTCACCCCTGAAATCATTAATTTTATGGCAACTTATGGGCGGGGATTGATTTGTGCGCCACTTATTGAGGACCGTTGTAATGAGTTGCAATTGGAAATGATGGTCCAGAGCAATACTGCTTTGCACGCCACTCCTTTTACAGTATCAGTCGATCTTTTAGGACATGGTTGTACAACAGGTATTTCGACAAGTGACCGAGCCAAAACGGTACAGGCATTGGTCAATCCCAATACTAAGCCTGAAGAATTGGGTAAACCAGGGCATATTTTTCCACTCAAAGCTAGAAAAGGTGGAGTTTTGCGAAGAGCAGGACATACCGAAGCGACCATTGACTTGGCACGTTTGGCAGGAATGTATCCCGCAGGAGTTTTGGTCGAAATAATGAATGAGGATGGTACGATGGCACGTTTGCCCGAACTTTTGGAGATTGCCGAAAAGTTTGATATGAAAATCATCTCCATTGCCGACTTGATTGAGTATCGACTGATTAAAGATAAATCTATCAAACGTGAGGTAGAGGTGAATATGCCTACCAAATTTGGTGATTTTGATTTGATTGCCTATACAGATTGTAATACGAATGAACAACATTTGGCATTGGTCAAAGGGAGTTGGAAAGCGGACGAGCCTGTATTGGTTAGGGTACACTCATCTTGCCTGACTGGAGACATTTTGGGTTCTATGCGTTGTGATTGTGGAGACCAATTACAAATGGCAATGAAACAAGTAGAAAAAGAAGGCAATGGTGTTATATTGTATATGAACCAAGAAGGACGTGGGATCGGTTTGCTAAACAAATTAAGAGCATACAAATTACAAGAAAATGGACGAGATACTGTAGAAGCCAATGAAGAATTGGGCTTCCAAAAAGATCAAAGGGATTATGGAGTAGGGGCACAGATTTTAAGAGATTTAAACATCTCCAAAATTCGTTTGCTCACCAATAATCCTCGCAAACGGATTGGTTTGATGGGATATGGTCTAGAAATAGTCGAAAATGTTCCCATCGAAATAGCCCCCAATCAACACAACGAAAAATATTTACATACCAAAAGAGACAAACTCGGACACGAGATTTTGAAAGATTGATTAAAATGGGAAAAACATCAATAACGCTTCTTTATGCCTTTTTGGAAAAGGAGCAATACATAAAAGTTGATTTGGAAAAAATCAAAACACAACACCTTGTCATTAAGGGTAATATTAATGGGAAGCAGGCCAACTTTATTTTGGATACAGGTGCGACAGCAACAGTGCTAGATCACAACAGAGTCGAACACTTTGAACTGCAAAATGTCAAACGCTCAGAAGACAATGCTGCGGGTTTGGGCAATGCCGAAGCCAAGTTTGAATGTGAAAAGGTAAACTTGATGCTTGACCAATACGATATAGCCGAAATGATGGTGCATTTGGTCGATTTGTCATCTGTCAACAAGGCACTTAACAAAATTGAATGTGGACCAGTAGATGGAGTAATTGGAGCAGAAATATTCAATAACTACAAGGCCATTATTGACTACAGTAAGGAAAAAATGTATCTTAATACAGCTGAAGATGCTTATTCTGAACTAGACATTGCAAGCATTAAATCCGAACACTTGGTCGTAAAAGGATCATTGAATGGAAAAGAAGCTAATTTTTTTCT
>JAHDIA010000326.1:4886-7036 GCA_020631035.1 Chitinophagales bacterium
ACTACAATCAAGTCGAGCGTTTTGATTTGGAAAATGTCAACCAAGCAGAGGACAAACTGTCTGGTATTGGGAGTGAGAACGGTGAGGGAGAAATGTTTAAATACGAATGTGAAGATGTGAGATTAGACTTGGGCACCCATCCATTGAAAGAAATGACAGTCAATTTAATTGATCTTACCCACGTTAATACTGCTTTGGAAAAAATTGGATGTGAGGCAGTTGATGGAATTCTTGGGGCAGATATATTAAAAGATTACAAAGCAGTCATTGATTATGGACAAATGATTTTGTACTTGAAACAAGAATAATGAGCCTCAAATATATATATCTTCTTTTGGTTTTGATATTGCTTACAGCTTGTAATGCACAAAACAAAAACAATCAGACGCAGACCCAGGAAATGACCTCAGACAAAGAACAACACAGTAATGAACAAAAGGTACATAAATACACAAATGAGCTGATAAACGAAAGTAGTCCTTATCTACTGCAACATGCTCACAATCCAGTTAATTGGTATCCTTGGGGAGACAAAGCACTGGAAAAAGCAAAGGTGGAGAATAAACTACTCATCATTAGTGTGGGTTATGCGGCCTGTCATTGGTGTCATGTAATGGAACACGAATCTTTTGAAGATGAAGAGGTTGCACAAATAATGAATGAACATTTTGTGCCCATAAAAGTAGACCGAGAAGAACGTCCCGACATTGACCAAATATATATGGATGCTTGCCATTTACTCAATCAACGAGGGGGCTGGCCACTCAATGCCATTGCAATGCCTGATGGACGTCCCGTTTTTGCAGGAACCTATTATCCCAAAGATCGTTGGATGCAAGTCCTCAATTACTTCAAAAACTTAAAGGACAATGAACCCGAAAAATTAGAAACCCAAGCCACACAAATAACCGAAGGTGTAAGAAGTATTGAAAACATCGAACTCAATCCAGAACCTGCCGAATACACCAAAAAAGACCTTGACAATTTATTCAATTCTTGGGTAGGAAGAATAGATTTCGACAAAGGCGGTCGCAAGGGCGCACCCAAGTTTCCAATGCCCAACAATTACCTCTATCTACTGCGTTACCACCACTTAACCGAAAACGACAAAGCCCTAGAAGCCATTACCACCACGCTCGACAATATGGCATTCGGTGGCATTTACGATCACTTGGGTGGAGGCTTTGCCCGTTACTCAGTTGATGGACTCTGGAAAGTGCCTCACTTTGAAAAAATGACCTACGACAATGGACAACTGGTAAGTCTGTATTCCCTAGCTTATCAATTGACCAAAAAGCCTTTGTATAAAAAGGTCGTCTACGAAATACTTGAATACACTCAAAGAGAAATGACCTCACCCGAAAGCGGTTTTTATTCCTCTCTCGATGCAGACAGCGAAGGGGTAGAAGGGAAGTTTTACGTTTGGGATGAAGCCGAAATAGATAGTTTGTTGGGAGAAGACGCTGAATTATTCAAGGATTATTACACTGTTACCAAAGCAGCACAGTGGGAACACAAAAACATTCTGTACCGAACCCAAGAAGCAGAGAAAGTTGCCAAAAAAAATCAACTCACACCAGCAACATTGCTCAACAAGATTAGGGAAGCGAAAAAAATCTTGATGCAAGCCAGAAGCAAACGCATTCGTCCAGGTTTAGACGATAAGATTTTGACCTCTTGGAATGCCCTAATGCTCAAGGGCTATGTCGATGCCTATCGAGTATTCCAAGAGCCACGTTTTTTGGATGCTGCACTCAAAAATGCCCAATTCATTTTGGATAAGCAATTGCAAGCAGGCAACCGACTTAATCGAAACTACAAAGATGGCAAATCCTCGATCAATGCCTTCCTAGACGATTATGCCTTAACAATCGATGCTTTCGTAGCATTGTATCAAGCAACTTTCGACGAAAAATGGCTCAACAAATCCAATGATTTGATGCTATATACCATCGAACACTTTTTTGATGAAAATTCAGGCATGTTCTTTTACACATCCAAAGAAGATGCCCCACTCATCACTCGAAAAAAAGAAATTGCTGACAATGTGATTCCCAGTTCCAATTCAGCCATTGCCCTCGATTTGTTTTATCTCGGAATGTATTTATACAACAAAGATTACACAAACAAAGCCAAACAAATGCTTAATA
>JAHDIA010000327.1:0-863 GCA_020631035.1 Chitinophagales bacterium
GATAGCCCAATGCATTGAGCAAAACAGCCGCAAGCTTCGCATAAGCTTGTGAGACATTGGCTACAATGTATTTTTGAAAAAAGGGTGTTGCCCATAAAGCATAAAACAATGCCATTAAAAATGCAAAACGCAACAGCAAGCGATTGATGGGTTGATTTAGCAATTTTCGCCAATTGTTTTGCTTGGGAGTACTCACTACTGAACTTGCTGTTTGCAGGTTTATTTGTTCAGGCTTGACTAATTGATTGGGTGTTTTTTTCTTTTTTTCTTTTTTCCCATATATCAAAAATATAGAAAGCACCCAGCTTAATCGTAAGGTGGGTGCTGTTTAAAAGCTAGTAGACTATTCTAGTTTTAAATGTTAATTACTATGTTTAACATACATTTTCAAACTCACTTTTCAGATTGATTGACCAAAATCAACAAATGAATTAGGTATGCCAATACTGGTCCTGCTATCATTGTACCAACAAAGTCGGTCATTGTAATGGCTCCATATACCATCAATGTTCCTGTAGCAGCCAACAATGCCAAGCCTCCAACAGCCAACAATGCCTTTGTAAATGTGGCTTTATGGAATGGATAATTGTTCCACTGAGTTAAATTGTCAAGGGTAATTCCTCCATTAAATCCTGAGAATCTTGTTTGAGCAGAAGTAACAGACAAAGTAACAAAAGTAAGTGTCAAGAGGGTCAATAAAATCAAGCCCCATTCAGACATTGTTGGAATGGCTGCTGGACTCATTGTATCGCATTCGTTGGGGCAAGAACCACCGCAATCTATACCCATTTCGTCGCCATTTTGCATACCGTCGTCACAGGTCGGTCCTGTTGGACAAGGTTCACAATTGCTACCGCCACAAT
>JAHDIA010000327.1:963-7031 GCA_020631035.1 Chitinophagales bacterium
CAATTCCCTCTTCGTCGCCATTTTGCATGCCGTCATCACAAGTCGGTCCTGTTGGACAAGGTTCACAATTGCTACCGCCACAGTCAATTCCCTCTTCGTCGCCATTTTGCATGCCGTCATCACAAGTCGGTCCTGTTGGGCAAGGTTCACAATTGCTACCGCCACAGTCAATGCCTTCTTCGTCGCCATTTTGCATGCCGTCATCACAGGTTGCTCCACCACCCATCATACCAAAACAAGCATCCACTACTGGTATATCCAAAGTACAGCCTGTCTCAATATCGGTAATGGTAAAAGAAACGGTGCCACTTGCAGAAGCTGCTGGTGTATAAGCTGTAGCCAAAAAGCTGGTAGCAGCACCATAAGCAGCAGTCGAAGGTGTTACTGTTCCAACTCCATCAGAAGGCGCAATAGAATAGCCCATAGTACCTGTACCAGCACCAAAAGGATTGAGATTGATTTGCAATTCTGAATTGATACAGTCAGGCGCCAACTGTCCTCCCCACAAACAATTCAATTCTGCACAAGAACCACCTGGTCCACCACCATAGCGGGTAATCACACATCCATCACCAGTGGTAATCGAAAAACCCCAATTGGCTCCACTAGAAGACAATTGAATCACAATCTCACCATCAGTAGTGCTTGTGGGATCATCGCTACTAGCAGCCAAAGAACCAACTTCCACTTCTAATACAGCCGTTGCATCAGCACCAATATAAGGAACACTAATGGTCACAACATCGTCAAAGCAAGAAACGAAAGCTTCACTTGTACACAACTCAATACCTCCACAAACATTGGTAGCGGCACAGTTTGATGATGTATTTGTATAACTCGTCAAAGCAGCAATGTCTGCTACTCCATCCGCTCCACCAGGAACAATGGTCCAGTTAGTGATGTCAAACTCGCCTCCATTGGGACAACGCCCTGAACTACTTACAACATAACCTTGGTTATAATCAGCATCTTGACTGGCATTGCTGTTTCCATCTCCATACAAATCATCTACATTCCCTCCACACAAGAGATAAACAGAATAGGTTCCACTGTGTAATGGAATACTGGGATAATCTGTTTCATCATACATTGCATCAAAACCAAAGTAGTTGACAAAATCTGTCTCTTGTTCATCTGTTACCCAAAAGCAAGTACCCGCAGAAACCGCATCAGCAGGAAAGGTAAATCCAGGATTCAAATAATCATTGTTTCCAAACGAACTACTTTCTGAATGCAAGGAGTAAATACTCAAGTCTGAAATATCATCTGTTGCACAAATCAAATAAGCATCATCACTTCCATACTCAACCAATCCACCAATGAGCAGTTTGCCACAATCATTGCAGTTTTGAGCCAAAATGCTTGCACCACATAAAACAAAACATAAAAAAAGGGATAGTATTTTTTTCATAAAAAGAAAGAATAATATAGTTTAGTAAAATTTAAAATCATTTTAAATAGAAGAAAAAAGCCACTGATTCTATTAAACAATTGACAAACAAACGCACCTTTCCTATTAAAGTAACAAGACTTTTCAGATGCATAATTAATTCAAAAACTTAGGCTAATTTTGTATTAATTTGTATATATTTTTTTAACTTGCCATCAATACCTACATTGGTTATAGAACTCTCCAAAATACTATAACTCAATTATATAGTTGTTTTTTCTTCACTGGTAAAGATATGGCTACCACACTATTCAACCAATTACATTTTATAGCCATTATTAAACCCGAACAGAATAAAAAAACTATATAAAATACTGATTAACAACAATCTAACAACACAATTTATTATGAACTTACGTAAAAAAAGTACTCATTTATTTGACTTAATTCAATCATTAACCAAAGGAGAAAAACGCTATTTCAAATTGTATACCAATGCTTTTGAAGGCAAAAGTCAAACTTACATCAAACTGTTTGAAGCCATCGAAAAACAAAAGCAATACAATGAAGCTGCACTGAAAAAGAAACTTGCCAAGGAATCATTTATCAAACATTTTGCAGTTGCCAAAAATCAATTATTTAACAACATTCTCAAAACTTTACGACTCTACCACAACAAAGACACCGCCGCCGAGAGAACAGCAAGACACCATGACAACTATCTTATCTTAATCAAAAAAAACCTAAGACACATTGCTAGTTCAGAATTGGACAAAGCCATTAAAATTGCAGATGAGGCGCAACTGCTTCGAGAGAACATTATGCTGCTTCAAAAACGCAACAACATTTTGATGCAAACCCAATTTAATGGCTTATCTTCTGAAGAAGTAAAATCGAAATTAGACGAACCTTTAGTTTTGTGTGAAGAACTGGTCATTTTTCATAAGTGTCTCCGTATTTCTCAAGAAGTAGATTATCTTATCTACCAAAAGTCTTTGCGTTCTAAAAAAATACTTGAACGCATTGAGGAACTGTCCAAATCACCTCATATTCAAATTGAAAATAAACCAGTAACTTTTAGAGCAAAAGCCTTTTTTCATCATACAAGAGGTGGCTGTGCTTTTGCTATAAAAGACTACACTACTTACTTGGAAGAGTCTACACAAATTGCCAAGGTTTATGCGCAAAACAAGCTCGGAGCAGCTAGTGAAACAACCAGTCTACTCATCAATGCCAATAACATCCTCCACGGTGCCATTAGAGTTAAACCCTTACACGAAGTACAAGAACAAGCAAAAAAATACACCCACTTAATAGAAGATTTTCACAAACAAAACATCAATCAAATCCACTACGAAAGACGTTGCTTTGAAGCAAGCTTACACTACAAATTAGATTACTACCTATTCCACAGTCAATTCGATAAAGCATACCAAATTATTAATGAGATTATCCTAGAACTCAAAAAAATAGAACCACACATCAGTTCTCCCTACTGGATACTATACCAATACCACATTGCTTACACCTATTGGGGTGTTCAAAAAAATGACTTGGCCTATGACTATTTGCTTAAATTAAGCAATCACCCTCACATCAAACACAACACAGCCATTTGGTCAGCGACCCAACTATTGTCATTACTTGTTCATTACCACAACAACAACATTGAGTACCTTACACACCAAATTTCCAATACCAAACAAAATTTAAAAAGAAATAAATACTTCTATGCTTATGAAGAAGCTTTTTTAAGTATGCTCAAAAAACTCATATTGAACAATAAAAGCAATGATAAGCAAACAATATTGAATCAGTATGAGCAAATATTCAAAGAATTAAAAACTCATAAAAGTGAACTAGATGCCTTTGAAAAAATTGATATTTTGTATTGGATCAATCAAGAACAAAAAAAGGTAAGACAAGCAACACTTAAAGAAATAGCATAAATATTGGGGCACCAAATCAAATACTTGTCTTTCTCAAGTCTAATAAAGAAAGGAAAATAACTGCCCTGGTATTACAGGTGAGTTAAACGGTGGAAAAACAACCAGGGCAGCCTAGCTACTTACGAGCTATTGGAATAATTTTTTACGTATTTGTTTTACTTAAACATTCCGCCTATATCACCAGCTTTGTCAGCCAATCCGCCCAACATATCTCCCGCACCTCCTAGCTTGTCGCCTACAGCACCTTTGAGCATATCTCCTACTCCACCGCCGCCAGCTAAGCCACTCAAAGCCGACATATCAAAACCTGAATCTGCGTCATCATTAGATTGGAATTTACTACCCAAACTACCCATAATACTCGGAATCATTCCGCCAGCTAAACCACCAGCAATTCCCTGACTCAAGCCAACCTTCGATACCAAAGAACCACCAAACATACCAATGATTTTTTGTACAATGGGGTGGCTAGCTATCCCAGAAGCATTGCCTGTCAACAAACTCTGTATACCACTGATGTTCCCAGACATCACCTCTTCTTTCAATCCATCTACTACACTCTCTTGTGCTGCACCTGCTACACCGTCCATTTGCTCATCAGTCAATTGCTCATCTGATCCTTGCATATATTGCATAGCTTGGTTCTTAACCAAATTGGTTATTTGATCTAACATGTATTACTATTTAATGTTGAAAAATATCTTACGTTTGGTGAGACGATAAGTATGCTTGTGGGGTCACTGATATAAACACAAACTATTATATGATTTTTTATAAATAGATAGAATGGAAGGTTGAGTCTTTCAATCGGTCGTGTCTCCCCGCTCTCAGCCATACAAGGTATGTGCTTCCATCGGGCATAAGATCGCTTCTTTTAGTGCTATCGTCGGTTCTTTTATCCAACCGCTTCACGCCAAGCACTATACTTCATAATCTAAATAATAAACTTCATTATAAGTTATTTTCACTCCCTTAATTACCTTTTCTACAGACCTTTTTAATTCGTCAGTAGGTGTATTTTCTCTTGTCAACACTTTTTTTCCTACCATAACATTAATTTTTAAATGGTTGATTCATTGGATATATTGGGATGTGATTTGAGAAAATTGGCTCATAGATACAATCCTTTCCCTAACCATTTATTTAATAGCAGACCAAATAAAAAGCAATATCATTATCAAAACAAGCACCCCTACAATTTGCCAGACTAATTTATTATTCCCTTTTGATGTGGTAGGTGTGGCATCACTTGTGGCAATTGCTGCCGCTTTTTTAGATTCAATAGCTTCTTCCTTCTTGCGTTCTTTTTCTACTTTTTTGCGTTCCCTTGCTAGGCGTTTTTCCTCCTCAATGCGCTTGCGTTTCTCCTCTGCCAAACGCTGTTTTTCTGCTCTTTGGCGTTCTAGTTCTTCTTGCTTGCGTTTCTCCTCTGCCAAACGTTCTGCCTCCAATCTTTGACGTTCCAATTCCTCTTGTTTGCGTTTTTCCTCTGCCAAACGCTCCACCTCCGCTTTTTGCTTGGCTAACTCTTCTCGTCTTCTTTGTTTTTCGGCTTGGCGTTTTTCCCGTTCCAATCTCAAGGCTTCTTGTTCTTGTGCTTTCTTTTCTTCGGCCTTGCGGACTCTTTCTCTTCTAATGCGTTCTTGTTCTATACGGTCCTGTTCTTCTCTAATTTTGGCTTCTTCCTCTCTGCGCTTTTTCTCTTCCATCAAACGAATTGCCTCAGCTCGGTCAAACTCCTCTTTTTCAATTTCTCTCCTTGTCTTGGCAAAAACCTCACAAAACCATTCTTTCACCTCATTCAAAGCCTCTTCTGTTCCATAACTCACACTTTTCTCCACCAACTGCCCATCGCTTGTACGCAACTCAAAATAATGTCCATCTTCTGGCGATACCACATTGGTATAGCGTTCAAGATAAGAAGCATTGTCTATAACTGCCTTAATACCTTTGTCACAATCGGATTCTGTATCATAGCCTTTGCTCACAATGATGGGAATGCCTTCCATATCTTCATAATGAAAATGATATTTGCCACTTTGGTTGTTTTTGTAACCTTCTATCATCAAGACCAACAAATATTCATGGCTTCGATAAGATTCGATGGCTCTTTGAGTATTTTGTCTCCTCAAAGCTTCTTCAAACCCAATCTTTTTACCATCTTCGGTTCTAGAAATGATTCGTACCTCGTGTCCTACTAAGTCACTAATCACATCTTCCATTTCGGGTATGGTATCAAAAGACATACTATTCGCCAATAGTGCCCCATCGGGTCGAATCAAACAGAAATAATGTTTTCCGTTGCCTCCCTTTTTAACCTTGTATTTGTTTTCGTCTGCAGCACTGATAACGGCTTGTTTCACCCCTCTTTCTCGCCCCAACTTCTTATCATAGGGGCGACTTTCAAGTATGGTTTCTCCATCCTTCTCAAATTTGAAGTAAAACTTTAGGCTATCAGTGTCTTGGTAGGTATCAATGGTAAAATGTTTGAACTTATTGGGTACTTTTAGCTGTTGACTCATAAGACAAATTCAATTGATGGTTTGATATTGGTCAAGTGTGTAAAATGGAATTTCACCACAAAGATAAAAACTCTTACTTTAGTAATGATAAAAAAACAATTTCCCGATTTTGGCGGCGATATTTTTCGACCTACTACCGCACCGGCGGACCGGTCAAAAATACTCGCCTTAGCTCTGCTAGGACTGGAGTGCCAGCCCAGTGGAATG
>JAHDIA010000328.1 GCA_020631035.1 Chitinophagales bacterium
GTTGCGGATGGATGAACGCTTGTACAAGGGACAAAATATGCGTTGGCTAACCAGAGTGAATGCAGCCATGAACCAATGGCGTTGCCCCATCATTCAACAAAATAAATGTAAATTACGAATGACGAGTGTAGAATTACGAATAAACTACCCATTTCTTGTTCTTGAAAATTAATTGTGTTTATTCGTAACTCGTAATTCTACATTCCACATTTCCCCCTACGCTTCCGCCAATTCTGCCGAAACGATGGGATTGTTTTTAATGATTTGTGCGATTAATTTTGGTCCTCGGTGCCCCCAAATGGGATGTTCTTCCTCCATCAATTTGGTAGACAATTCTGTTGCCACTTTTTGTGGGGAAACATTGTCGGCTTTTGCTTTTTTGAGCAAGTCCAAAGTATCATTGTAGACCTTGGTGATTTGTGCTTGCATATCTTCCTCTACATAACCATATTGTTCGTTGGCGCAATTGACAATGCCCAAACGGTTGAGGAAGAAATCAGGAACATACATAATGCCTCTCTCATATAAAAGTTGACTGTCTTTGATGGGATCGAGTAGTTGATTGTTGGCTCCTCCTGCTACAATGTTTACCTTCAAATTGGCAATGCTTTGCTCATTTAAGATACCACCGATGGCATTGGGAGACAATATATCAGCTTCGCTGCTAAAGAATTCGTCTTGGTCTTGGGTAACACTCACTTGTTCTGCTGAGAATTGATCTTTGACTTTGGCTATATTGCGCTCGCTGATTTCAAAAACTTTGGCCGTTGCACCATGTTCCACCAATTGTTCCAAAACATGAAAACCGACATTGCCTGCCCCTTGTAATAAGACTTTTTTGCCCTTTAGACTCGCTCCTTCCCCATAATACACTTCTACAGCTGCTTTGATGGCACTAAAAACGCCCTTGGCAGTGTAAGTACTCGGATTAGAACTACCGCCTTTTGCTTTGGGAATACAGGTGGTAAATCGGCTGTATTGATACATCACATCTATGTCTTCAGGTCGTACATTCATATCCTCAGCAGCGATGTAAATACCATTGAGGCTTGCTACAAATTTGCCATAATTCTGGAAAATTTTGTAGCGCAAATCCTCTTCCAAATTGTGTACTTGGTCTCGGTAAATGATGCCTTTTCCTCCACCCCACCAAATGCCTGCCACTGCATTTTTCTCCGCCATTCCTTTCGAAAGTCTCAAACCATCATCTATCAAAGCTTTAATGGTATCGTATTGTCTAAAGCGGACTCCGCCTTGTCCTTGTCCACGCTTGGTTTTGTGAACAGAGGCGGTAAAAATGGCGTCGGTTTCTGGGTCAAACTGGATAAAAATGCCTTCGTGATTGTCAAAATCAGGCAAATGTTCTATTTCAGATTTTAACCCATTGAGTGCGGGATGGGAAGCCACAAATTGCCCATCGTATTGTACAAAATAAGCCAAGCTTTGTCCAGTGCTTTGTAGCAAAGACTTTAAAGCCTCTGGGGACTGATTTAAGCTCTTCATGTTTTAGTGTAGTTGTATATTATTAATTCAATCAACTGTTCTAAAGGATTTACCCCAACGGATTTTCTTCCAAGGCTGCAACCAAGAAGCATCTCTTTCTGTTGACAACCATACAAAAATAGGAGTTCCAACTATATGATCTTCAGGTACAAATCCCCAAAATCGTGAATCTTGTGAGTTGTGACGGTTGTCTCCCATCATCCAATAATAATCCATTTGGAAGGTATAAGAAGCAAGCGGCTGGTCATTGAGGTAAGCTTGTTCGTTTTCCCACTTTAAAGTAGGATTGTTCTCAAAGGTACGAATGACACGTTCATACAAAAGATAGTTCTCTCTGGTCAATTCGATGCTTTCGCCTTCTTTGGGTACCCAAATTGGGCCCATATTGTCTACATTCCAAGGAAACAGTTCTGTATTTTGTGGGAACATTTTAGGATTTGGCTCATCCGCTGCTGTAATATTTTTCTTGATGCTTTTAATGTATGTTTCTTTTTCCAGTGCCGCCGCAGTTTCTTCAGACATCATCATATAATAGGTATTGGCATTGATTTGCCCATATTCGTAGCGTTTTTCGCTAGGCATAAACCCATATTTTTCTAGATTTTTGGGAGAAATCTGTCCTCTTTTGGTTTCAACTATATAGCTAAATTGCGTATTGTCTACACTCTTAAAAGCTTCTCCATTGACAGTAATTTCTCCATCAGTAATAGAAAAAGTATCTCCTCCAATGGCAATACACCTTTTGACATAATTTTCTCGTTTGTCAACAGGGCGGGTAACAATATTGTATTTTCTATCAACTGTTTTTCGTCCTTCTGATCTCAACATATCATAGTAGCTTCTGGTACTCAAACGCTCTAAGGTCATCGTATCACCTTCTGGCCAATTGAATACCACTATGTCTCCATTTTTGACACTTTTGAAACCTGGTAGGCGCATATAGGGCAAACTCAATAGGTCTGTATAGGCTTGCATATTGGTCCCAGGAATGCGGTCGTGCATAAAAGGCAATGCCAAAGGTGTTTGGGGAATCCGTGCGCCATAGTGAAATTTGGAGACAAACAACTTATCTCCTACCAGCATAGAGCCTTCCATAGAAGAGGTTGGAATGGCATAGGATTGTAATACAAAAATATTGATAAGTGGCACAACAATGAGTGCAAATAGGAGAGTTTCCCCCCATTCTCGCCCTGCAGATTTCTTTTTCTTCTTCTTGTTCTTTTCTGGTTCAGGGTCGGCTACTACTTTGTAACCATCTTCGTTATGTGTTGACATTTTATGGATTTATCCTTGTAAACGAAAGTTAATTCGCTGCAAAGATAAAATTCTAACGGCATTTAACAGACTTTAACCCCCTCTTGATTCAAAATTCAAGATTAAAAATTGAAAATTCTTGTGTTTTCTAATTTTCAATCTTCAATTTTGAGTTTTCAATTCTAAACATGTTCCAATATCATATCCTTTACACACTCTACCCACATTGGATGATCGTTTAGGCTTTCGACCAATTGGATTTTCTCACCTCCCACTTCTTCAAAGTCTTCTTGGTATTCAACTGATACTTCAAAAACGGTTTCTAGGCAATCCGCAACAAAAGCAGGACAGAAACACAATATTTTTTTGACTCCTTTTGCTGCTAACTCCTTGATAGTGTCGATGGTATAGGGCTGTACCCAGGGATCTGTACCCAAACGAGACTGGAAACAGATGGTGTATTTGTCTTTGGGAATATTGAGTTCTTCCGCTATGGCATAAGCTGTTCCATAACATTGGGCACTGTAGCAGAACTTATTGTCTTCGTTTAGGGTTTTGCAACAATCCTTTTTGTTCAAGCAGTAGTTCCGCCCGTGATCTTTGGTTGCTTTTTTGAGTTGGCTTTGCGGCAAACCGTGAAAACTAAATAAAATGTGGTCGTAATTGTCTAAACCGTAAGCAGCTCCTGCATTGGAAAACACCTTAATCATTGCGGGATTGTCGTGGTAACTATTGACGAAGGACATGTCTGGAATTTCCCACCATTTGCTCACTTCTTCCATTATTTTTTGGTGTACAGAACCCGTTGTTGCTGAGGCATATTGGGGGAAAAGTGGAAAAACAATGATTTTGTCGTATTGTTTGACCTTCATTTCTTTTAGGGCATCTGCAATACTTGGTGATTGGTAGCGCATAGCGAGGTAAACATCGAATTCGTGGTTTACATCAGAGGCTCTTCCGCCAATTTGGTCTAGCGACTCTTGTAGTTTTTTGTGCAATACTTCGCTGTAATACAAAAGCGGCGAACCTGTTTCGTCTGACCAAATCTCTTTGTAGGTTTTGGCTGAACTACCTGAACGAAATGGCGCAATCACTCCACGTACCAGCATTTGACGAGGCAACCAAGGAATGTCGATGACTCGACCATCGGTTAAAAACTCAGCTAAATATTTGGCGACATCGCCTCTTTTGGGTGAATCGGGCGTTCCCAAATTCACAATCAATACCCCTATTTTTTTACTTTTCAAAGTCACTTATTTTGTTATTTGTTTTACCCAAATAGGTTCAAAAATTTTCTTTTGAGTATATGCCTTCTTACTGTTTTGCAAAGATACTCAACACACTCACATAATAAAATGCAAAACTGCTTGAATTGTTTTGTTTAATAAAGCGAAAAAAGAAAAATCCTGACCTCATTGTATAGAAGTCAAGATTTTAAAACCGATCGAGTGATAAATTTCTTTGTTTATCTTTAGTTTATTTGTCTGCTGTGCTACGCATCTACAAATTTGTAGCCCACTCCCCTAACCGATTGGAAAAAAGAAGGATTTTTGGGGTCCACTTCAAAGTATTTGCGGAATGCTAGGATAAAGTTATCAATGGTGCGGGTAGATGGGTAGACATCGTAACCCCAAACCGATTGAAGGATTTGCTCTCTTGAAACCACTTGGTTTTTGCGGTCAATGAGTAGCTTGAGTAGTTTGACTTCTTTTTTGGTTAGGCTGATTTCCCCTTTTTGGCAGTTGGCTACATAGGTTCCAAAATTGACATTATTGGCACCGAAAGCAACCACTTGTAAATCTTTCTCGGCTTCTGTTCCTTTTAAGCTGTGTTTGATGAGGACTTTAACCCTTAACAATAGTTCTTCTAAATTGAAGGGTTTGGTTAGGTAATCGTCGGCTCCTTTTTTGAGTCCTGCTATGCGGTCTTGTGCAGAATCTTTGGCAGTAAGGAATAAAATAGGTGTACTGCTGTTCTCCAAACGGATTTGCTCACAAACTTGTAAGCCGTCCATTTCGGGCAACATAATGTCCAATACCACCAAATTAAAACGTTGGTCTTTGAATTTTTTGACGGCTTCTATTCCATTAACTGCTGTTACGACTTCATAACCTTCCAATTCCAAATTCATTCGGATGGCTTCTAATAAGTTTTCTTCGTCTTCTACTAATAATACTCGAATGTCCATATTTGCATTTTTAAGGGTCTGGGAATCATCTGTAATGATAAAACAATCACCTATTTCTTCATCATTACTTTATTTAACGCTATAAATATCAGTCATATTTTTATTTTAAATGTAATGGAAAAGTCATAAATGTCATGGCATGACACAAATTTAGTGAAATGCTATGTGGATTCTGCGAAGCGAGTACACGTTTTAAAATAGCCCCGATAGAAGCGGTTAGCTCCCGTAGGTTGGTTTCTAAACCAGACAGGTTTTAAAAACCTGTCTGGTTTTACCAACCTACGGGACTAAAAGCGGATAGCGGGCAAATAAGTAGCGACGAAGCACCCAACATTTGCTCCAAAAAATCGAAAATTTTCTATGTCAAATAATAAGTACTAAAGAACAAAATGCTTCTGTAAAATAGTAAGGATGCAAATAAAAGATAGATTAATGCAATTACTTTGAAAATGCGGATAGGTACAGAGGATGGATAACAACGTTTGAGGGCATAAAATAGATAAATGGCTAAGCATATTAAAAGGAGAATACTTAGATAAGTATCTTGAAATAGCTGTAGTAATTGGGGCAGATTGAACAATTTGGCTGTAAAGAAAACGAAATGACAAACAAAGAGCATTACAAATAATATTTCAAAGGTGATGGTATGCATAGCAAATACAAAATGATCTAGGAAATACTTTTTTGACCGCCAATTAAAAATCATTACCCAGAATGCAAAGATGGGAATGATCAACATAATCAAGGTTTTGGATAAGGTATTGGACATTTTTTCATATTCGCTAGCATAGGTTTCTAGATTGATTCCTCTTTCAGCTATTTGAGTGTCTACCATATTTTTGGCTATAGTTCCGTGTGGAAACATCTCTGTTTGAATGTGTAAAGGTGTGTCAAACATATCTCCCGCAAAGGAGAGGAAAACCAAAATGTTGGTAAAGAAAAACAAGGAAATGGGCTTGGTGTATTTTTTACGGGGACCATTGTTGTAGGCATTGGTCAATTTGCCAGGTCGGCGAATCAAGGTCCATATAGAACGTAAAAATTTGTTGTCTAAGAAAAACAAGGCATTCAAAAAATCACCTATGATTTGAAAAATGGACTTGTCTTTGTCTACAATTACCTTTTCTCCACATTGGTGGCAATACAATCCTTCGAGCTTCGCATCACAATTTAGACAAGTTTTGTTGTTAGGTGTTTTCATTGCTTGGGCTGGATTTTATCCTCAAAAATTGGGATTTTTTTATAAAAACAAAGGAAAAAGTCGAAAAAATCAGTTTGTGGGAACTTAATTAGATATTTAGACATTTATCTAAATACTTAAATACTTGTACAGTATGAACAAATTATTCAAAGCATTGAATGACCCAACAAGGCGAGATATTTTGGGTTTGCTCAAAGAGTCGGATAGAACGGCTGGAGAAATTGCAGACAATTTTGATATGAGCAAACCAAGTATTTCGCACCATTTGAATTTGTTGAAAAATGCCGATTTGGTGGTGAGCATCAAAAAGGGACAGTTTGTTTATTATTCTTTGAACACGACTGTTTTTGACGAAATCATCAATTGGTTTATGCAATTTAAGGATAACTAATATACCATAATTATCCAAATCATTTTTTAATCATAAAACCCTAGTTTACCATGACCAATAGAATGTCTTTTTTTAAGCGTGAGTGGCCAATATTGTTGTTGACATTGATACCTTTTGTGGTATTGGCTGTCTTTTGGAATCAACTTCCTAACGAATTGCCTGTACACTGGAATATTGAGGGACAAGCAGATGGTTATGGTCCCAAATATTTGATGCCTTTGATTGGTTTGGGTATTTATTTGATGATGTTGGTATTGCCCAAAATTGATCCTAAAAAGAGAAACTATGACATTTTTGCTGGAACTTACCGCAAATTGCGTTTTATCTTGATTGGTTTCTTTAGCATCTTGTCCATTTTGGTGATGATGAGTAGTCTTGGCTATAATATTGATTTGTCTAGAGTGGTGGTGATGGGCATTTGTTTGTTGTTTGCGCTTTTGGGCAATTTGATGGGAAATGTTCGCCCCAATTGGTTCATTGGC
>JAHDIA010000329.1 GCA_020631035.1 Chitinophagales bacterium
AATGAATTGGTTAGAATGCACAAAGAAGAGGGATTGAGTTTTGCAAATGTCATTACTTTTAATCTGGATGAATACTACCCAATGCCAGCCGAAGCACAGCAGAGTTATGTTCGGTTTATGAATGAATACTTGTTCAATCATATTGATATTCCTAAAGAAAACATCAATATCCCAGATGGGACCCTTCCTATGGAAGAGGTTGGGAAGTATTGTGAAAACTATGAGAAACTAATTAATTCCTATGGAGGAATTGATATTCAATTGCTGGGAATAGGGCGAACAGGACATATTGGTTTTAATGAACCAGGTTCTTGGGAGTCTTCCCTGACACGACTGGTTCGCCTTGACCCTGTAACAAGGAGAGATGCACTCAAAGACTTTGCAAAAGAAGAAAGTGTGCCACATAGGGCAATTACTATGGGGATAGCAAGTATTATGAAAGCTAAAACGATCTACTTAATGGCTTGGGGGCAACACAAAGCTCCCGTTCTTCAAAAAGCCGTAGAAGGAGAAATTACATCAGGCATACCAGCTACTTTTTTGCAAAAACATTCAAATGTAAAAGTTGTAGTGGATAAAGAGGCAGGGGAGGAACTTACTCGAATCAAAATGCCTTGGCTAGTAGGTATCTGCAATTGGAATGATGATCTTGTTACAAAGGCAGTGGTTTGGTTGTCTCAAAAACTAAATAAACCCATCCTTAAATTAACAGATCTTGATTACAATGAAAATGACCTCAGTGGTTTAATTGTTGAGAGAAATTCTGCCTATTCTATTAATATAGAGGTTTTTAATAGACTGCAAAGAACCATCACAGGATGGCCAGGTGGCAAACCTGGAGTAGAGGATAAACACCGCCCAGAAAGAGCAATGCCTGCAAGGAAAAAAGTGATTATTTTTAGCCCACATCCAGATGATGATGTGATTTCTATGGGGGGGACATTCCAACGTCTAGTAGAACAAAATCATGAAGTTCATGTGGCTTATCAGACTTCGGGAAACATTGCTGTACACAGTCATGATGTTCTTAGGTTTTTAGAATTTATGGAAGAATTTGGAGCAAAGCAAGATTTGCTAAGTGATTCAGGAAAGGAACAATTAAACAAATTAATTAAGTCTGTTCTGAATAATAAATCACAAGGAAAATCGAAGATGCCCATCCAACAAGCCAAGGGTTTTGTAAGAAGAGCAGAGGCTAGAGCTGGTGCCCGTTTCTGTGGATTGCCAGATAAGCAAATTCATTTTTTGGACTTGCCTTTTTATGAAACAGGGACCACCCGAAAAAAACCTTTGGGAAAACTAGATATTCAAATAATTATGGACTTGCTTGAAAGCATACAACCACATCAGGTTTATGCGGCAGGTGACTTAGCAGACCCACACGGAACACATCGTGTTTGCTTGGATGCGATTATCGAATCATTCAAAAACTTGAAGGGGAAAACTTGGATGAAAAACTGCTGGTTGTGGTTGTACAGAGGAGCTTGGCAGGAATGGCCAATTCACGAAATAGAAATGGCAGTACCAATTAGCCCACAAGAATTATTTAATAAACGGAAGGCTATTTTTATGCATCAATCTCAAAAAGACAGCCCTCCATTTCCTGGTAATGATGAACGAGAATTTTGGGTCAGAGCTGAAGATAGAAATAGAGAGACAGCTTCTAAATATCGTTCTTTAGGATTAGCAGAGTACGAAGCAATGGAAGCTTTTGTTAGATGGGAACTAAAATAATAACTAACTAAAAATGCAAGTAAAACAAAATGCAGTAACCCATCATTAAGAAGCTGTTTTTTAGACAGATTCTAAACCATTTTTTAACTTAAAACCATTACAATGCGAACTTTAACCACTTTGGTTGTGCTTATGTTAATGACCTCTTTTGTCTATGCACAAAAAACGGTTTCGGGGACAATTGTTGATACCGATGGGGAATCCCTTATTGGAGTCAACATCTTAGAGGCGGGCACTTCCAACGGAACTGTAACAGATTTGGACGGTGCTTTCAAATTAGATGTTCAGGAAGATGCAACAATTGTTATTTCTTACATAGGTTATGAAACTCAAAAGATAAAAGTTGCTGATCAATCTTCATTTAGCATTGTTCTAATGGAAGGTGTGGCACTAAGTGAAGTCGTTGTTACGGCACTTGGTATCTCTAGAGAGAAAAAATCTTTGGGTTATTCTGTTGCAAATCTGGATAGCAAAGATTTTAATGAAGTGAAATCCATAAATGTTGCGAATTCATTAGCAGGTAAAGTGGCTGGGGTACAGATCAACAAAACCTCTTCAGGACCAACAGGTTCTACTAGGGTGGTGATTAGAGGAAATAGCTCAATTTTGGGAAACAACCAACCGCTATATGTTGTGGATGGTGTCCCACTTAATAATGACAATGTCGATGCTGCTGGTAGATGGGGTGGAGTCGATTATGGTGACAATGTCAGCGATATCAATCCTATTGATATTGAAAATATTTCTGTACTGAAAGGACCCAATGCAGCTGTTCTGTATGGTTCACAAGCAGCAAATGGGGTCATCCTAATTTCTACAAAAAAAGGAAAAAAACAAAAAGGTATTGGAGTTACTTTAAACTCTAGTCTAACCTTTGACAGTCCATTGGTTTATCCTGAAATGCAAAACGAATATGGACATGGTTCTGGTGGTATAAGTGATGGCTTGGCTACATATGGTACAGATGCAAATCAATCTTCAAGTTGGGGGGCTAGAATGGATGGTTCGCAACAGGTGTTTTTTGATGGACAAACAAGAGCCTTCAATCCCCAGCCAGATAATCTAAAAAACTTTTATCAAACAGGTAAAACATTTACAAACAGTCTTTCTTTTGTAGGTGGAAATGATATGGGAGGCTATAGATTGTCTATGAGCAATTTGCAAAATGAAGGCATTATCCCAACAAGTACATTTGATAGAAATACTGTTTCTATTGGTACACAGTTTGATGTAAGCAGCAAGCTTTTTGTCGGTTTAATTGCGTCTTATGTCGACCAAAAAGCACACAACAGACCCTACCTTTCAGATGCCATCGCAAATCCTGGTAGAGAATTAATCTGGATGCCTAGAAGTGTAGATTTATCACTCATCGAAGATTATAAAAACGATGATGGAACAATGCATCACTATAATGATGGAACCTTTAGACAAAATCCATATTGGAGTATTCACGAAAATATTAATGAAGATTCCAAGCAACGTTTTTTCGGAACAGTAAATTTAGGATATAGATTTACAGATTGGTTGAGTCTTGAAGGAAGATTAAACAGAGATCAATATCACATTGAAACTCATGTAAGAGAAGCACTCAATACAAGATACATTCCTGGTGGAAGAGTAAGAGATCTTAATCATAGAACTAAAAATACTTATGCAGACTTAATTGCAAAAGCTAGCCCTAAATTATTAGACAATATATCTACCTCTTTTACTTTAGGAACTTCTAGAATGAATATAGACTATAAAAATCAAGGTAGTTTATACGAAGAGTTTAATGATCTTGGAACGACAGACGGTTTCTACAATATCTCAAATGCAAAAAGCCCTATTACACCATTGGAAGCTTTTTCAAAAAAACGAATCAATTCTGTTTTTGGGATACTGGGTATGGGCTACAAAAGCTTTCTGTTCTTAGATCTTTCTTTGCGTAATGATTGGTCTTCTACTTTGCCAGCTGAAAATAATTCTTACTTATATTCAGGGGTAAACGCTTCTTTTGTTTTTACTGAGATTTTGAATTCTACAGGGCCATTGTCCTTTGGTAAATTGAGATTCTCTTGGGCTAAGGTGGGAAGTGATACCGATCCTTATCAACTAGATCCTTTATACTCATTGAGAAGTGGTACAATTAATGGGCAGCCTGTTGGCTATATAGGAACCTATGGTCCTCAAAGCGAAATTAGTGCAATAAACATTCCCCCTGTTGGGCTCGAACCAGAGGCTACGAAATCATTTGAGATTGGAACAGAATTGAATTTTTGGAGCAATAGAATTCTTTTAGACATAACTTATTACAATGCAAAAACTGAAAATCAGATTATTCCAGCACAGATTCCATTTTCTTCTGGTTATACTGGAGCTCTTGTCAATGCAGGAGAGGTTTCCAATTCAGGTATTGAAGTATTGTTAAATGCAGGTGTTTTGAATAGAAAGGATTTGTCTTTAAATTTAATTTTAAATTTCTCTAACAATAACAATCGCATTGATGAACTTTATGGTGATTTAGAATCTGTATTGTTAGGCAATGATAGAGCAGTTAATATTGAGGCTAGACCTGGAAATGCTTATGGTGATATTGTTGGCATAGGCTATCTTAGAGATGCTTCAGGTAATATTGTAGTGGGTGCTGATGGTTTGCCACTCGCTAGTCCTACTGTTCAAGTGCTAGGGAACAATACCCCAGATTGGATTGCAGGTGCAGGGCTTGACCTAAATTTTAAAGGGATTAGCCTTAGAAGCTTGTTTGACATCAGAATGGGCGGACAATTGTATTCTCAAAGCTCAAGGTATATGTATCGCAATGGAAACCACATCGAAACCCTAGAAGGTAGAGATGGAGATTTTCTGATTGAAGGTAGTCAAGTAGCACAAATAGATGCTGATGTTCCAGTGATAGATGAAAACAATATTGCTAGTACTTCTGGTGCAAATACCACCTATGTAAATGCAGAAGATTGGTGGACATCTGTCTTCAACCAAAACATCATTGATGACTTTGTTTACGATGCTTCTTTTGTAAAGTTTAGAGAACTGAGTATTGGCTACAACTTGCCACAATCCTTATTAGGTGAAAGCTTTTTAAAGCGTGCAAACATTTCTTTGGTTGGAAGAAACTTGGCAATTTTAAGTAGTGACATCAAAGGTTTTGATCCTGAAGCTTCTTTCAATAGTGGAAATGCGCAAGGAATGGAATCAGGTGCGATACCTTCAACAAGAAGCATTGGGGTTAATTTGACTTTGGGATTCTAATTGAACAATGTAAAAATTTAAAATCATGAAAAATCTTTTTTTCAATAAATATATACTCATAGTTTTTCTAGGAACATTTATTGTTTTTTCTGAATCTTGTACAAAAGATTTTGAAGAAATAAATGCCAATCCTCAACAGGCACCTGCGCTCAATCCAAGTCATACACTTGCTTGGTCTCAGGTAAGTGTGACAGGGCACAGATTCGAATCTTGGAGGTCCAATTTACTTGGAGCGAGTTATTTTGCTCAAATGATCAATACACCTTGGGCAGACTATGACGCTTGTTTGGCAAATGATGGCTGGAACTCGGCGCTCTGGAATACAGCATATACCAAATTGGTTGGAAACATTAATTTAACCATCCAATTGGCAGAAGAAAATGGCAATGAAGGGGGAGCGGCCATTGCTGAAATTTGGAAAGCTTTGATCTTTCACAGACTAACAGATTATTATGGAGATATTCCATATTCTGAATCTGGTCTAAGAGTGGAGGATGCCGTGTTTACACCCAAATATGAAACGCAAGAAACCATTTACAAAGATTTACTATCCAAGCTGGAGGCTGCAACTGCTAAATTATCTGAAGGGGGAAATAGTTTTGGTGATGGAGATCTTATTTACCAAGGAGATCACAGCAAATGGATAAAGTTTGCCAATTCGCTTCGACTAAGACTCGCTATGCGAATTTCCAATATTGATCCTTCTTTGGCGCAACAACATGTGTCGGCAGTAATGAACAATGTGATGGCAAACAATGACGATAGTGCCATTGTACCTCACGAAGGTAGTGCCCAATTTGATTTTCAAACCAATGGAACTTCGGCTCCAGTCATCGCTGGCTTTAATGGTCACTGGCCTAGCAAAGCTTTGGTAGATAGAATGAATGAGACCAATGATCCAAGACGTGCTCATTTTTACAATCAAGCTACTGCTTCAGGAGAATATGTTGGGCTTCGAGGAGGAACAGTTGAGGCAGATATAGAAGTGAATGCCGAAAATTATTCTGAACTCAATACAGCAACTTTATTTGCGATGGATGCTGATGCAGTGGTTATGAGTTATTCTGAAGTAGAATATTTATTAGCCGAAGCAGCCTTAAAGGGCTGGGGACCTAGCAGTGCCGAAGAACATTATAAGAATGGTCTAATGGCTTCTTGCGAAAGAAATGGTGCTGAAGCAGCAGCTATTGAAGCCTTTCTTTTAGAGGACGGTATTGTCTTTGATTCGGCTAATGGAATGGAACAAATTCTTACCCAACTTTGGATTGATTTATATCCCAATGGATACGAAGCTTGGGCAAGTTGGAGAAGAACAGGCTTCCCAATATTTTCTTCGGAACAAGCCGATGAAGGCATTCCAAGAAGAGCCGTTTATCCACAGTTAGAAAAAGTATTAAATGCAAGTAATTACGAAGCGGCAGTAAGCGTTCAAGGGGCAGATGTTTCCTCTACTAGAGTGTGGTGGGATAAATAAATTGCTGGTGATATTTTAGGAAGCTGTGCGACGAAAGCAACTGAATCCCGATAAGAATCGGGACCCCGATAGCAGCGAATACCCCGCAGTAGGGGCGAATTGCATTCGCCCAATACGAGGAGTAGCAGCGGATAGCGGGTTGACAAGTAGCGACGAAGCAAAAAACACTTGCTCCAAAAAATGTCAAATAACGAAAATTATAAACTATTTTTTTGGGGGCGACTCTCCCCGTTTCAGACAAGTGTGTGCTGGTATCTTTGCATGTTCAATCATACCAGCACACTTATCCATCCCCCTACGCCACGCTTCAATCAACATTTTTTTAAGAAAAAGAAAGGTGTCACCTTTTTAAAAGTATATACTAACCAAACAAAGAGAAAGTAATTAAAGGTGACACCTTTAAATCATTAGTTAAATAGCCTTCAAGTATATAATAATTTAAGAACAATGATAGCTTGTTTTAGCATTATTTAAGTACTTTCAGGGAATATGAACAAACAAATAATACATACCATCATCCATCTTTTGGTCTATTTTGTTTCTTATACCTATTGCCCTGCA
>JAHDIA010000330.1:0-2260 GCA_020631035.1 Chitinophagales bacterium
AGACTTATCCACATAGTGTGGATAAGTCTGTGCAAAACTTTGAAAATAAAAGTAATATTTACTTAATATTTCATTGTATTTCCCAGTTTGGGAGCCAATTTCTTGTTTACACGCCCTTTTTCCGCACTTTGCTGTCTATAACTCTTCATTTTTTATTTAGCTCTACCCTAGCCTAGTGTATCAATAAATTGTTGAACGAGTAGCAAAGGTTGGTGTTTTTCATCGCTACTCAAATACCCGCTATCCGTTACTCCTCCTCGCAGGGCTTCAACAGGTTCACCAAGCAATTCTAAGCAAAAACAAAAGTTTCACTGTTTCGATGGCTAAGTCTATCAATTACCACAAAGTGACTGGGCCTGTCAAAACCCCGCTGTGGGGTATTTCACTACTATCGGGACGATCCGACGCCTCGGCTAGCTTAGTTTATTCAATCGCATTCGCAAACCTCATTTTTTTGCCTTATCTCACTCGACTAAGAATGCTCCTTGAATAAATCTCATTTTTCTGCCCTAGCCCACCCGACTCAAAATGTCCCCTAAATAAATTTGCTTCCTCCCCCACTCGATTTCAAACACTGCCAAAATGACACATCCTTGTTTCAAACCGATCTCATTCTAAATAAGATTGTTCTATTGCATTTTTAGGCTCATCTAAAAATGCAATAGAACAACTTTGAAATTCAAAGTCAGCGAAAGTATTCTTTTGGGCAATTTTGTTTAGGGAAAAGGATTTTACACATAGTAGATAGTATATAATAATTTAAATTTTTAAAAAAATATTTATTATCAACATTATTAGGGCAGTGGATTTGTATAAAAAAAGTTCAAACATGATTTGGTCATGTTCTTTTACACATTTTATACAAGATTATCCACAGATAATCCACTGAAAATAGGGGCTAGAGTAGGGGATTTCCACATAATCCACACTTTGTTGATAAAGTTATCCAGTTGAAAAAAATCCTGTGGAAAACCACTATTGGGTGTCAATAGAATGTTAATTCTGTGTGAATAAAGTAGGAGATATCCACACAGCCTTTTGAGGCATGTTTTTATTCACAAAATAACCAAAGTTATCCACATGTTTATCCACAGAATGTTGATAACTGTTTGTTTTAAATATTTGTTAATCAATTGATTATATATTACATAAAAATATTTGTGGATAACTTGATGTAAATCGCTGATAATCAATAATTTGGAGTGTGGATAGCTTTTTTTTCGCTTTCGGAATTCCCATTTTGAACTTTTTTTAAGTGTTTAAAGGTTGATAAAAGATGAAGAAAAGGGACTTCTTTTGGAGTTTTTGACATAGTAATTTTCACCAATAAGCCTAAAAATAGATGATGAACAAACAACAAGAAAAACGGATTTCCAAATTTCTCAGTCTTGTCCTTCGCCACCAACCTGACATAATTGGCATCAACTTGGACAAACAAGCTTGGACAGATGTAGAACAACTTTTAAAAAAGAGTCAAAAAAAAGGACGTTATATTTCGAGAGAAATGCTCGATTATGTAGTAGCGAATAATGATAAAAAACGTTTCGCTTTTTCAGAAGATGGAAGCAAAATTAGAGCGAGTCAAGGTCATTCCATTCAGGTCGATTTGGGGTATACCAAAAAGGAGCCACCCAAGCGATTGTATCACGGAACGCACATTGGCGTGGAGAAAATTATTCAAAGAGAGGGATTGAAAAAAATGAACCGTCACCATGTGCATTTGAGTGGAGACACTGAAACTGCGAATAGAGTAGGGCAGAGGCGAGGCAAAGTGGTCATGTTTGTTGTGGATACCGCACAAATGTATAAAGATGGTCACACCTTTTACCAGAGTCAAAACGGTGTTTGGTTGACAGATGTGGTCCCTGCCCAATACCTGAGCAAATTGAATGAATAATCATATTGTAGGAGAGTGATTTGCCATTTATTAGATGCTTGGCGTGAAGCGGATGGAAAAAAAGAACCGACGCAGTAGTTTAGCTTTGCGATGCTTACGCCTGATTGTAGTGGATATGGCGGTATTTTATTCGTGGTGGTTTATCCTAGTGGTTCGTGGAGACGTTGCGTGCAATGTCTGTACTCTGGCGTGGTGGAAGTAGCCTTGTGTTTTGCTACAATACCGCCATAGAAGCGTAAAGCAGGGAGCCTCGATGGTTTGAAAGAGGAGCGTTCCGTCCAAATCGTTTAAAAATTTAATTAAAGAAGGAGCAGGGGAGGATAGAGGTAGAGACGTTGCGTGCAAGGTAGAGACGTTGCGTGC
>JAHDIA010000330.1:2360-7013 GCA_020631035.1 Chitinophagales bacterium
AGGTAGAGACGTTGCGTGCGAGGTACAGACGTTGCGTGCGAGGTACAGACGTTGCGTGCGAGGTACAGACGTTGCGTGCAAGGTAGAGACGTTGCGTGCAAGGTAGAGACGTTGCGTGCAACGTCTGTACGGGAAAGGCAAAAAAAAGCAGGAAACAATGAATGTTTCCCGCTTCAAAAAAAGGCAGTTCAGTTGTGTATATTTTGAGAATAAATAATATTATTTGAACAAGTATCTTACGCCTAAACGCATTTGCCAACGTGAGCTTTGAACGCCGCTGTCGTCGATGCTGTTGTAAGCGGGATCATTGTCGGTGATTCCATCAAAGCTGTAAGTAGGAACGGTGGTTTCATCTCCATTGGCATCTAATTGAAAGCCTTCAAAATTGAGCAATTCATAGTTTTGAGGAACAAAGTAACGACGTCCCCAATTCTTGTTGAGCAAGTTGGTAAAATTGAAGATGTCGGCTGATAATTGGAAAGCATGTCTTTGATTGCCTATTTTAAGCCCAATGTCTTGTACCAATTTGAGGTCGATGACCCCACTAAATGGTGCACGACTAGAGTTGCGTTCAACATATTCGCCTCTTCTTTCTTTGAGGTAATCGTCGCTTTCGATAAATGCATTCAAGCCATCCCACATCTCTTGTGTTTCTGTTGCTGTTAGACCCTCTGCCCAAACGATGTCATTGGCATCAGTGGGAACATAGATCAAGGCTCTGTCTCTTGAATCTTCATTGGTGAGATCTCCGCCATCACCATATACATAAGAGTATGGACGACCAGAAACACCTTCGTAGAATAAGGAAATGGTCGTTGCAGCATTTTTCTCTTTGTTCCAATTGATTTCATAAGATAGGGCACCTATGATTCTATGACCTTGAGAGAAATCTGAACGGTACAACTGTTGGTCGATGTTCCGTCCATTGATAGCGTGTAAGCCTCTCCATTGTGAAGAGTTTTGAGAGGAAGTCCCATCGAAAATAGAATAGGCATCACCATAAGAATAAGCGAGCATCCCAGTAAAGCCATTTTTGAAAGGCTTGGTCAATGAAGCGGTTAGGTTGTAAGTATAGCCTTCGTTGGTATTGTCTGCCAATAGAATACGGGTATAGGTAGGATCAATTTCATCTCTTCTATCATAAATGTTTCTATTGTCACCTGTACCTGACAACTGTCCAATGGCTGGTTTTAGGTTGAGATTTTGATAGGTTACATTGTTTAGGGTTTTGTTGAACAAAAGGTCTACATTGGCAATGATACCAGCCCCTAGCTTTTGATCTACCGCTAAATTGGCTTTGAGTACTTGAGGTACTTTAAAGTCCTCGGCAAACAAATCGATTTGTCCAGAAGGTTCGCCTTGACCAGCCATCACATTCTGAGGTTGTTGGTCCCAATTGGGATGGTCATGTAATCCAAAGTCGGGACCAAATTCAAAATCGCCACCAACGGTAAATCCATTGTTGTTGTAAGCACCGCCTGGCCAAACCAAAGGAATGCGAGAAGTAAAGATACCGACGCCACCACGCAATTGGGTACGTTTTTCACCTGTTACATCCCAGTTGAATCCGAAACGAGGAGAAAACATTATTTGTGGTTTGATGAATGTACCAGTTGTCGCACCTTTTAAATCGTAACCAGCTGCTTCGATAGCCGCAATGGTATTGGTGTTAAAATCTTCATTGGCTCTTGTATCTGTAAAGTAAACAGGCATATCTCCTCTCAAACCAAGTGTCAATTTTAAATTGTCGGTTGCTTGGAATTCGTCCTGAACATACAAACCAAATTGTGCCCCTGAAAATTCTGCACCTGCTTCAGAACCGTCACCAGTCACATTGTCTACCAATGAATAAGAACGATAAAACTCATCTGCATTTTCGTCATTTAGGAACTGGTCAAGACTGCCATATTCGTAGACTCCAAAGTTTTGACGAATGAATAGGTTGTATACATTGAAAAATTCGTTGTGTGTACCAATGGTAAAATTGTGGCGACCTTTGTAAATTTCAAAGTTGTCGGTTAAGGTAAAGATGCTTTGATCCAATTGGTTGGCGGTTGAGAACTGCTCGGAACCAAAAGTGATGCGTCCATTTTGGCCATCTTCAATTTGTACATAAGGAAAGTTGTCACCACTAGGGTCTCTATCGTCTTTAACGCTGGTATAGCCCAAAATCAGGTTGTTGGCATAGTTTTGCCCAATTACCAAGCCCCAATCCAATGAGAGTGAATGGGTATTGGAGTTGAAGTATTCAGATTCATTTAGGAAACGGATTCGGTTGTTGCTAGAGCGAACAGCCTCTAAGTTCTCTGCTCCCACATAGCTATATTTTAAAGCGAATTTGGAGTTTTGACTCGCATTAAAGTCAATTTTAGCGGTGATTTTATCACTGTTCAAGAAGGCAGTATTTTCGTTATAAACACCTGGGTCGTAATTGTATTGATTTTGCAATTTGGAAATAAGAGTAGAGATGCCACCTTCGCCTGTTACATTTCCCTCTTCGTCTCTATCCACAGCATCGCCTAAGTAGCTATTGATGTCGAAAGGTTGTGGCGTTTCTTCTCTTTGTAATTCGGCATTGACAAAGAAGAATACTTTGTTTTTAATGATGGGGCCACCCAAACGGAAACCATAAGTTGCGGCAGAGAAATCGTCTAGTCTTTCTCTTACAGTGCCACTTGGGTTGTCTAATTCATCAAATTCATTGTCGGTAGGAGTTTTACCTGCTAAGTTTTCATTGCCAAAGAAGGTGTAAATAGAACCTTCAAAATTGTTGGAACCTGAGCGGGTTACTGCATTGATGGCTCCACCAGCAAATCCACCAACTCTTACATCAAAGGGAGCCAGTGATACTTGAAATTCTTCGATGGCATCGACCGAAAATGGAGAAACCCCCGTTTGTCCACCATTGGTTCCAGAGCCAGATAAGCCAAATACATCATTGTTGACAGCACCATCTATATAGATGGCGTTGTAGCGGTTGTTCATCCCGTTGAGTGAAATGGCAAATCCATCGCCCCCTTCGGTAACGGTTGCTTGAGGCGTCAAACGTGTAAAGTCTCCAATAGAACGTGAGACGGTGGGTAAAACGCCAATTTGTGCCTCACCAATGGTGGTTTCGGCACCTGTTCGGTTGCCATCAAAAACATCATTTCTGAAATCAACAACTTCAAATTCTTCCAGTACATTGGCTTTTTCTGAAAGAGTTGCATTGAGTTGGTAAGATTGACCAAGAGTTAAGTAAATTTCTTCTTTGTCTACGCCTTGAAAACCTATATAGGTGATTTCGACTTTGTAAGGACCACCTGCTCTCATATTGGAAATTCGGTAGTAACCATCTAAATTGGTTACATTTCCATATACAGAACCAGTGGGTACGTGTGTTGCTTGAATCGTTGCTCCGATCAAGCCTTCTCCATTTGAGTCAATTACTCTTCCTTTCATAGAGGAGTTGGTGAGCCCTTGACCAAATGTGTCTTGCATAGGTAATAGTAATACAAAAAGCAGCAGGAAAGCTGCAAAAGAGTGTAGTTTGTTAGACATATTTTTCAGGATTTAGTGTGTAATGTAAAGGTATAATTCTTAGGTTAAGTGAATATTAAAGAATTATCAATTCAACTTAAAACCTAGAATCGGAGCATATTGATGCTCCTAGAACACGTAAGTCCCGAAATGTAATATTAAACAGTTGCTTCCAGACCAATTACCCAAATTTAATAATTTTTTGCGAGTAAATAGAACCCCCTACACAGCAAAGCTGTGTAGGGGCATTATTTATTGATGAATATTTGCTGGGCTAGGGTAGGGTAGAGCTAAAAATGGGATACTAGCCTACGTGCAATTCCATCTCTTTTATTTTGGCTCTAATGTTGGGCATTTGAATTTTGGTACACTCATAAGCGTATTGGACAATGTCTTCGATTTTTCCAAAGTCAAACAAACCGTACTCAAAAATGGGTTCTGGTTCGATGACAATATCGCATTGTCTGAGGCGATCTTTGGTGTTGTTCCACAAAATGATCTCGAAAGAACGCTGGGCAATTTCCAAGACATTGTTGACTTCTGCCTCGTACAAATTGTTGTTTACATTTACCCCAATCACCAAATCGCAAATAGACTTGAGTGGTTCAACGGGCAAATTGTTGACCAATCCACCATCTACATACATATTGTCGCCTATGGGTTGTGGCTTAAAGATGATGGGAATGGCTGCTGAAGCGGTTACAGCGTCAATGATGTTGCCTGACTGAATGACTTCGTAATTGCATTCGTTGAGGTTGGTCACAGAAATGAACATTTGTTTTTCCAACTGTTCAAATTCAAAAGGCTGGGGGAGGTGTTGCTCCAAAATCTCTCTCAAGTAAGACAATCTGGTAATCCCACTGGTCGGCATCATAGCAATGTCGATTAAGCCGCCCAATGCCACTTTAAAAATGCTTGCATCTTTAGAGATTTCCAGCATTTCGGCTGGTGTTTTGCCACTGGCATACATGGTACCTACTATGGCTCCTGCACTGGCTCCCGAAATGTATTGTGGGGAAATGTTGTTTTCTTCCAAGGCACGCAATACCCCAATATGTGCCCATCCTCTTGCGCCACCTCCACAAAGACTAATACCTATTTTCAATTTTTTAATATGTTTGTTTCAGCTATTTA
>JAHDIA010000331.1 GCA_020631035.1 Chitinophagales bacterium
TACAACAGCTTGGTTACCCCCCAAAAAGTACACATCATCCCCAATGGAATAGATACTGAGCTTTTTGCCCCCCCCCATACGCCGTCATCCAAACAAAACATTCATATTGGAATGTTGTCTCGTTTAACAGCAATCAAGGACCATCCGACTTTGATAAAGGCTTTTGCTTTGTTAAAAGACCAAGATTACTTTGCCCAATTACGCCTATACATTGCAGGGGATGGCACAACACGAGAAAACCTAACACAATTAAGCATAGAATTGGGCTTGACCAAACAACTCATTTTCACTGGTATGCTCAAAGAAAATGAGTTGGTCGATTTTTTGCACCAATTACACATATATGTTCACGCAACTCAGGGCGAAACGATGAGTACCGCCATTATGCAAGCCCAAGCGGTTGGTTTACCCATAATCGCTTCCAATATAGATGGGGTTTCCAATGTCATTCAGCACAATATAAACGGTTTGTTGGTAGAGCTAGAAAACCCTCAAGACTTAGCCGCCAAATTAGATCGCTTAATTCGAGATGGCGCCCTACAACAAAAACTGGGTAATATTTCAAGAAAAATTGCTGTAGAACAGTATTCTTTTCAACAAATGTTAAAAGGCTATGTATCTTTGATGCATTGAAACCAATTTAAGTTCGTGAAAGTTCTGTTTGTCCAAATTATTAGAGGCCTATCTGGCTCTGAAAAATACTTTATTGAGATTATGCCCATGCTAAAAAAACAGGGCATTGATTGTGAGTTCTTATGTGTACATTTAACAGAAGATCAAGACAAATACAAAGTGGTCACCACCCCCCTAGAACAGTCTGGCATTAAAGTACACTGTATTGAAAGCCGCAATACGCTCAATTATGGTTTGCTTAAAGCAATAAACACAGTTGTCAAGGCAGGACAATATGATTTGCTACACGCCCATCTTTTGTATAGTGAGGTTTGGTTAACACTCGTCAAAATCTTGTTTAATCGAAAATTAAAACTCGTTTCGACCAAACACGGTTATGATGAAAAATTCACCCATTTATATGGTTTTGATCCCAGCAAACGCTTGTACAATCTCTACTATTTTTTGTGTCGTTTTACAGAGAAATTTATGTTGCGGTCCTTTACCATTTCTCAAGGTCTACACAAACTATTTATAGGAATCAATATCTGTAAAGCGGATAAACTGGATTTGATTTACTACGGATTTGAAAAAAAATTTGCGACACTTCGTCAGGAAAATACATATCGAGAAGCTCCACAACAATTGCTGATTGTAGGGCGATTGATGCCTTACAAAGGACATACCTATGTTCTAGATGCTATGCCTAAAGTAATTGAACAATTTCCAGATGTCAAATTGTTGATTATTGGAACTGGTCCAATAGAACAAGAATTAAAAGAACAAGTCAAAACTTTACAAATAGAAAAGGCTGTTGATTTTAAGGGCTACTCAACTGCTGCGATGCAATATATGGCGAGTTCAGATATATTGATTGTCCCTTCTAAATCAGAAGGTTTTGGTATTGTTTTCGTTGAAGCATTTGAGGTTAAAACCCCCATTGTTGCCTTTGATGTTCATGCCAGTAATGAATTGATTGAAGATGGCAAATCTGGGCATTTGGTACGCCCTTTTGATGTAGACGAAATGGCAGAAAAAATCATTGACTTACTGATACATCCTGAAAAGCGCAAACTGTTTGTTGAGAATGGCTATAAACGTTTGGCACATCCTTTTAATCCCAAACGTATGGTCACTGAGACAATGACCTTTTATGAGCGAGTCTTAAAAAATGAAAAATAAAATGAGGCTGCCTCATCATTCTTTTAAAAATACCTTTAAAACATACCCTTGTTCTTTGCTTTGAATGTAAATCAAATACAGCCCATCTATTAAATTTTGGCAATTGAGTTGTAGGCGGTCATTGATCCAAATTAGTTGATTAAGGTTTACATTTTTACCTGCCAAATCAAACATTTTTACTGTTTGTATTTGGGTATTCTCCAAACCTAACACTTCTAATATTTTCCCTCTTTGTTTCAATCCTATTTTTGTAGAAACAATAGATAGGATATGGTACATGCTATCTACAGGAACTTCCACAGTATCGGGATTGTAAAGTTCTATCCAATCTTGAGAATTTCCTTGGTAATCTTTAACACTCGACACATTGACCGACATATATTCATTGAGATACAAACCTGGATTATCACCTCCTGCCACACCAGTTTGATTGGGCGCAGCGGGACTTGGCACTATAAAAGTTTTCCAATTGGTACTGCCTTCGGTTTGTCTACCAAATGACTGGTCTGGAAACAAAGCCACCGCATTTACCCCACTCAAAATGGCACCATTGGCATTGCTCAATACGATGTCTTCCCCTCCTGATTTTATAGAAAAGTTGGTATGAATTTCTCCATCAATGAATCCATCTTTTCCAGAAGCATAAACCACTAAAAACTCCCCAGGAGCCAAAACAATACTGGGAAATGTCCATTTATCCAAGTCATTCAAGTCATCCGATAAATGAATTCCTATCAAGTCTACCTCAGTAGTCCCATTGTTGTAAATTTCAATCCAATCGCTGTGTTCCCCTTCAAAATCAGTGAGCCCTGTTTCGTTGTAGGATAAAAATTCGTTAACAATAATGTTTTGCCCTTTACAAATGATTGCCACACAAAAGAGCAATAATTGCAAGCCCAGTATTTTTTGCATGGAAGATTATTTTAGTTGTTTGCTAGCTATGTCTTTCCCTAAATTTAAACAATAATCAACAAGCTTGCAAACTTTAGAGGTACAAATAAACAATAGTTTTTTTGTCCATTTGTTTCTATCGAAGCTATTATGGATAATTGGGGGGACGGAATGTTGGAACTTCGGACGATGGTGGGTCCCCGCTTTCAGCCATACAAGGTATGTGCTTCAATCGGGCGTAGTATCGGTTCTTTGGGTGCTTCGTGGGTTCGTTTTTCTTTCCGCTACTTCCTACGCTTCTTTTGCAAAAATTGTCAAATAACGTCTACGGTTTATTTGGACAGGTATAAAACCTGCCCCTACATTCTGGTTTTTATTTGGGCAGACACATAGGTCTGCCCCTACGGATTATTTTTTAAATTTGACCATTTGATTGACTACTCTTTTTTCTTTGGGCAAATAACTTGATACGACCATCCCTTCTTCTTTGGCTGGAAAAACATTCAATAATTTTTCTGTTCCAGCATTGTACAATCTTATGCTTTGTTCTTCTATATTTCCATTTTGCCAGCTCGCCTTTTTAAAAACTACCTGCTCATCTGCTTGTCTTTCCAAATAAAAAATCGAAAAATCTTCTCCATTTTCTTCTATTCTTGAAAAGGCATAATCGAACTGCCCTTGGGCATCGAGATATTTGGCAATAACATATGGACTGTATGCTGAGGAAATATTTCCTCCTGCCTTATTTTCATTCTTTTTGAGTGTCTGCACATTTAACAAATCAAATTCGGGGGAAAATTCATAAATGATCAAATCATATAAGAAAAGTTGACTGCCTCCTCTCACATTTGTGCCACTGCCTCCTAGTAAGCCCCCTACTAGATTGACTGCCGTATTGGCTGCTACGCCCTTGCCATCAATGGTTTTTTGAAACTGTTCTCCTATGGCATAAATAGTACCTTCTGTTGTTTTAAATAGCTTATGTATCCAAGTATATTGTTTTTCATTATTTTGACCATTGTAGTCTAAATCCAAGAATTGACCAGCATCTTTTTCCCAATAAATCCTTTTTTCATCAATGACATTTCCTTGCATATCCAAAGTCAAAGCAAACAAAGCAACACTTGGACGTCCCTCTGCTTCTTTTTCAAAAAACTCTCCATAAAGGACGATTTGTTCCGTCTCCTCTTCTATCCATCCATCAATGATTTTGATTTGATCTTTGTATTGCTCCAAATTTTGCTCAAATACCTTTTCACCAGTAGCCATATCCAAGCCTAAAAGATGGTAAACCCCATCTCTAGCCGAAGCATAAGGCGCAACATTGGTCAAATTCAACAATAAGTCATCTGTGGCATCCAAAAAAGATACTCGCTCGTATTGATTCGATTCGACATCAGAAAGATAGGTCCAAGTAGTACCTTCTGCCTCATTGGGGAGACATGCAATTTGATAGCCAACATTGGTATGGGCTTCAAAAGTATAACTGATAAAACCTTTGTCTTTTATAGGGATAAGGTCATTGTATTTTTGGGGAACAAGTTGTTTTTCTTTTTTCTCAAAAACATAGCCTATTTCGGGAGCAATATTGGGATATAAATATTTTTTGATTTTTTGGGTTTTGCTGTATACTTCTTCCGCTTGCTGATTGTATATTTTATATAGGAGTATTTTGGCTTCACTATCGTATATCTTGAATACCATATTTTGCCCATTAAAGGCACTGCCATATACTGTCATTCTGGATAAATTGGAGGCTGCATTGATTTCGTGGCTTCCTAGCTTGAGCAAATCAGCATCAAAAATATCCAATAAATATTTATTGGCTTTTATTTTATAAAAATGGTAATAGCCTTGTACCATTTCTTCTTGAAAGATGGTTCCAGATTTTTGTAAAGAGGCTTTTTGACCATTGTCCAATATCACTTTGGGAGCTTTTTGGGCTGTTGAAGATAGTGGGAAGCACAAAAAGCATAGGAGCAAAATCGACCAGAAGTTGTTTTTTTGTGTTTTCATTGGAGTAGTTTTTAGTATGTTATGCGTCGGACGAGCGGATGGACGCCATTTACGACGCAGCCTAAAGTATGCGTTGGCTAACCTGATTATAACGTAGCCATGAAAGACGAACGTTGCCCCATAAAATACATTAATCTCCTACTAAAATCACCTTCGCCTTTCCACTAATGGTCACCAATCTACCTGTACTGATTTCTTCACAAATAAAACGGGTACGGCGCAATTTACCTTTTTTGAATACCCTTGGATTGTTTGCTAAACGGAAAACTTGCCCTTCTGCTAGGTCGCCCAACATATAAATGGTCGCATTCAAATCGTCATGCGGCAAACCCAACTGTTTGCGAAGATCGTTCATTTCGCCTTCAAATTTGCTCAATTGTTTCTTGTTTTGCAAAGCTTCTCTTACCTCTAGTGCATCAGAACGGACGGGATAGACCTCAGCATTTTTGCCAACAGTATATTGCCTACCCGAATTGATTTCTTGACACAAAAAACGGGTTCGCCTCAAATCTCCTTTGATAAATATCTTAAAATCGTCTTTGAAACGGAATTTTTGTCCTTTGGGCAAAGTATACAATATTTTTATATTGGGGTCTTTTTCTTGTTCTGGATCGTATTGTTTGAGGGCTTTGTACAAGGTATCGTCTCTACAAGTAGCCGCAGCAGGGTCAAGCATATAATATTTGATCGCCAATTCGACATCGGCAGGAAAAATGTCTTTACCCAAAAAGTAATCCATTGCTTTTTTGTAATGATTTTTCCACTCTGGTCCATGTGGCTTGACTCGGTGGGCAAATTCATTGAAAGTAAGCAAATGGGCAAATTCGTGAATAAGAGTAACCAAAAAAGCATATTGATTGAGGTCTACATTGACGGAGATGCGGTGCCCTTTGCCTCTACTTGGCGCACGATAATCGCCTGCTTTGGATTTTCGAGGCGGGGTTACGGTCAGGTTTACCCCATATTGTATCATCCAATCAACAATTTGTGGGATGGCCTTGGCAGGAATGTGATTACCTAAGTGTTTAGATAATGTTTTGCTTAATTCGTTTGTCAATGTGATTGCTGTACTTGATGAAACAATAAACTTCCAATACTTTGTAGACCACATAAATAAATAAGAATGGTACTACAAAGATGACTTGCTTGAGTCCAAGCCCAAAGATAAATGATAACAAAAATACGGCACTAAATAAGAGGCGCAAATTGGTCAAAAAAAAGACTAGACCAGTAGTAGAAATGTTTTTGTTTTTGGTTTTTATGAGTCTTAAAATGAAAAAAAGGCTCGGAGAGAGGATGGCAGAAAAGAATAAAAAAGCCCAAGAGAACAAGTTCAAGTAGGGAACTTCAAAAAATTGCAAAGCAAGGAAAAGCAGGAAGACCATCCCAATGCTTATATATGCCCAATATAAAAGCACCTCTTTGAGTGACATATTCCATTTATTTTTTAATCAAATCCTTGAATACATACCATAAAGAAGCAAAAACGGTCATCAATGTTGTTCCCGCTGTAAAATAGGCTTGTTCTGTTTGAAAACGCTGATCAAGCCATCTTCCTAAAAAAGCACCCAATAGGATTATGCCAATCATTTGAGAGGCCAATCCTATATAGCGTATTGCTTTAAGCTGTTCAGACTGCTTTTTTGGCGAGTTCTTCTGACTTTTCATTATCGCTCATAAAAGCTTTAGCTGTACTGCTAACTTTCGTCTTACAATTACCATTAAAGGTAGCTCCAGACTCCATAACCAATTTATTGGTAACAATTTCGCCATCAACAACTGCTGTAGACTTTAGGAAAAGCATATCTTGTACTTGTAGTTTCCCATTTACATAGCCAGAAATATCAATGCTATTGCAAACAATATCTCCTATTACTTTTCCCGTTTCTCCTATAATGATTCTATCCTTAGATTCGATGTATCCGTCTATTTCTCCTTCAATTCTAATTGTACCATCTGTAATGATCTCTCCTTGGATTTTTGTTCCTTGACCGATTCGATTAGAACTAGCTCCTGTTTCAGGTGCTACTCTTTTATTGTTGCCTAAAATAGACGAGCCAGAATTGTTGTTATTTTCTGACTTTTTTTTCCGGGTACCGAACATGAACATGTTTTTAAGGTTTAGTAAATGATGTATTCCAACGGGTCAATTGGAGATTGATTGTGCCACAATTCGAAGTGTAAATGCTTGCCATCTGACAACTCACCACTATTGCCCATAATGGCAACTACATCTCCAGCTTGCACTAAATTACCGACTTTTTTCAAAATTACCGAATTATGTTTGTAAAAAG
>JAHDIA010000332.1 GCA_020631035.1 Chitinophagales bacterium
GATGGGTCGTTACTCCTTGGACAAAAAGGGCTTAATCTTAGCCAATCAAGGCGAAACACTGGTCGAGTATTTTGCCAAAACAGAGACCAGCACAGACACCGCCCAATTTGTCCCAGACGATGACGCCATCATTCCCATTTTATCGGGCGAATGGTTTAGCGACGACATTGGCAGTCGCTTCGAGGTCTTTTTAAAAGCTGCCTTTGGCAAAGAACATTTTGCTGCCAACAAACAATTGGTCGAACAAGCTTTGGGACGAAGTATCCGCCAATACTTTGTGAAGGACTTTTACAAGGACCACATCAAACGTTATAAAAAGCGGCCCATTTATTGGCAATTTTCTTCACCCCAAGGCCACTTTAATGTATTGGTTTATTTGCACCGTTATACACCCGATACTTGTTCCAAAATATTGCATGACTACCTCAAGCCCTATATTGTCAAGCTCAACAATCACCTACAACAAATTGCCAATCAGATGGAATTGGGCGGTTTGAGTGGAGCCGAAAAAGCCGCATTGAACAAAGACGAAAATCAGACCAAAAAAATCATAGCCGACTGCCTCAATTACGAAAGAGATATATTGTTGGACATAGCCCAAAAGCGCCTCTCTTTGGATTTGGACGATGGGGTTTTGGTCAATTACAATCGCTTGGGCAAGGCGGTCAAAATAGTTACAGGCTTAAACGATGCCAAGGCATTGAAAAAAGTTAAGGGATTTGATTGGATTGAATATGAGTTGTGAATTGTGCTCGTAAGAGGCGTAAAAGACGGGGGTGGAAACAGCGCAGGACGCAGCGGATGGTCAAACGTCCCCACGAAGGACCAAGAGAAACGATACTACGCCCGATAGAAGTACGTACCATGTACGACTGATAGCGGGGACACACGAAGGTTTGCAAGATCAACGTTCCGTCCCATTCAAAAAATAAACGTATTTTTGCCTTTGTCAAAGAAGCAAAAAAGATATGATAGAAGACAAATTAATGCGCTTATTGGAAAAGCATTCCATAGTATTTTGGTTGGATGAGGCAAAGGAATTTGAAGACACCTATGCCCATTTGGAATTGCCTGGCATTGCCAAACGCAAGATGGGCGAAGGAGATTTTGCCTTGAAGCACGAATTGTTGCAAGCTGGGGAAGCGGATCGTTTTTTGATTTATGTATTGGGCGAACTCCCCAAAGATGAGCACAATTTTTTGTTGGATTTTTATTTGACACACCATCATTATCAGGCTGATGAATTGAGTGATTTATTAGAGCAGCTTTCGTTGCCCTCTCATTACCGTGGAATTTTGGAAAGCCATTTGGTTTATTTTAAAAGTCAACAACGTCTCAAAAAACTAGCACGTTACATTGCCTTTGTCAATGGGGATAAGAGTTTAAAAAAAGCAATGCTTGCCGCTCACTTTCAGGTCAGTTTCGATGATTTTGACATTGTATTACAGGCATTGATAAAAGGCTATGACGAGCATAAATCTTGGGAGGAATTGAAGCGGTTCAAATTAGAGCATACTTTTTGGGAGATGTATGCCAACAAATTGCAAATCAAAAAAGCCTTGAACAGTCCAAGTGAAGCTTTGATAGAAATATTTGAAAATTACAGCGAGCAAAATGCCCGTTTGTTTTTGGACAAGTGGCGGCGGATACAAAATTACGAAACTGATTACCAGCGCATTTCATCAGAAATTTATCGAGACATCATTGGCAGTTCTTTACAAGCCAATAAATCAGCCTTGTTTAAGAGTGATTTTTTTAAAGAAGTTGAATTTTTGATTGTTTCTAGCTTGTTAAAAGATTTGGACAGTGGCAGTTCCTATGAAAAAATACTCTTACAAATTGAAGCCCGCAAGCAGTCTTATTGGTACAAACAATATGCTGATTATTATGATGTCATAGAAGCCGTTTGTCGTTTGTTTTTAAGTTTAATGGAATTTACCTTGCAAAGCGATTTGGGTATTTTGTTAGACACCTATGTACAAAAACATCATTGGATAGACCGTTACTATCGACAATACCATTACAAACGCAGTCAATTGACAAGCAATGCTTACAATTTTGCCAATTTAGACGAACGAGTTGACCGAGCATACGAACATGACTTTTTAGAAAAAATAAATCACCAGTGGAGTGCGTCCATTGCTGCTGACAAAGCAAGCTTTCTCGCTATGCTGAGTCAACAAAAGTTTTATCAGAATCATCTTGCCCCTCATATCTCCAAAGATCAAAAAATTGCCTTAATAGTCAGTGATGCGCTACGTTATGAAATAGGACAAGAATTGGTAGAAGACTTGAACAAATTGAATCGTTTTGTCGCCCAAGTAGCCCCAGGCATTTGTCAAGTTCCAAGTTTTACCCAATTGGGCATGGCCGCCTTATTGCCACACAAAGAGTTGACGCTAAAGGAGGATTCTAAGGTATTGAGTGATGGGCAACGTACAGATGGTTTGAGTAATCGAGAAAAAATATTTCAAAGTGTACAGCCATCTAGTAAATGTTTTAAGGCACGTGATTTTTTGAAGCTAAACAGTACCCAAGTTCGAGAGGCAAGCAAGGGGCATTCGATGCTTGTTGTATATTCCAATGTAATTGACAACACAGGCGACAAAGCATTAACAGAGAGTGACACCTTTAAAGCGGTCAATGAAGAAATTGACAATTTAAAACGGATGGTCAAATTGCTTGCCAGTAGCAATTACGCCTACATTTACATTACTGCCGATCACGGTTTTGTGTACAAAGCCTGTAAAGTAGGTGAAGGTCAAAAAATCATTGACCCTCCTAAGAAAAATGTGTTGTACAAACACCGTAGATTTTTGTTTGTTGATGCTCCGATTAAAGATGAACGTTTGCTTTGTTTTGGCAAAGAAGAATTGCCCTATGATGTAGCTTTTGATGTATGTTTTCCAAGAGCATTAAATATGTTTAAAGTATCGGGTTCGGGTATGCAATTTTTGCACGGTGGTTTAAGTCTACAAGAGTTGGTCATTCCTTTTGTCTCTATCAAAAAAGAGAAAAGCGAGGCATACGATACACAAAAAGTCGAGATAGAACCCATAGGTTTGTCTTCCAAGATCAGCACCTATCAAGTCATTGTAAAAATGCTACAAAGAGAAGTTGTTGGCGAAAAGATCACTCCATTGGTTTGCCAGTTGGGTTTTTATGATGGCAAAGAAAAAGCATTGTCGAATATCATAGATTTTGTATTTGACAATACAGAGACAGAAATCAGAAAAAGGGAGAGCAAACATGTGTTTAATTTTTCCAACGAATTAATACATTACAATGGAGAACAAATTTATTTTGTTGTATCCGAATTGGCAAAGAAACATTCGAATCGTTATGTTGAAAAATATAAAAAGGCGATGAATGTATTTGTTTATGAAGAAAAAGATGAATTCGAGCTATGACTACATTAGACAAAAAAATCGTTGAGGAATTTCCAGGCAAAATTGTCCGAAAAGATTTGACTAAAAAAGTCAAAGGCAATGCAGTTGTGCCCAGTTTTGTTTTAGAATATTTATTGGGGCAATATTGTTCGTCGGAGGATGAAGATATTATTGAACAAGGCATACAATCTGTACGCACCATTTTGAGCAAACACTATGTACATAGAGATCAAGCAGAGTTGGTCAAATCGACCATACGAGAAAAGGGACGTCATAAAGTTATAGATAAATTATCGGTTTTTTTCAATGATAAAGCTGACCGATACGAAGCTTATTTTTCCAATTTGGGTTTAAAAAAAGTGCCCATTAATGGGGAGTTTGTTCGCAAACATTTGAAATTATTGACAGGTGGTGTTTGGACCTTGATAGACGTTGAATATTTGGTGTCGGATGGTAACAATTCTCCTTGGCTAATCGAAAAAATCAAACCCATTCAATTGTCCAGTTACGATCCTGAAGCATTTAAAGAATCCCGAAGTAATTTTAGTACAGAAGAATGGATAGATTTGTTGTTGCAGACCATTGGCTTGAATCCTGAACATTTTAGCCGACGCCAAAAACTGTTGCAATTGACCCGATTGATTCCCTTTTGTGAACGCAATTACAATTTGATAGAGTTGGGACCTAAGGGAACAGGTAAGTCTCATGTTTATTCCGAATTTTCGCCTCATGGCATGTTGTTGTCAGGCGGCGAAGTTACCGTTCCCAAACTGTTTGTGAACAACAGTTCTGGCAATATTGGTTTGGTTGGTTATTGGGACACCATTGCCTTTGACGAATTTGCTGGCAAAACAAAAAAAACCAATAAGAGTTTGGTGGACATAATGAAAAACTATATGGCGAACAAGACTTTTTCGCGTGGACGTGAGACTTTGGGAGCTGAAGCGTCGATGGCTTTTGTGGGCAATACCGATAAGTCTGTTCCTTATATGTTAAAGCACAGCGATTTATTTGAGGCCTTGCCTAAGGGTTTTTATGATACAGCTTTTTTAGACAGACTACATTGTTATCTACCAGGCTGGGAAGTGGATATTATCCGTAACGAAATGTTTACCGATGGTTATGGTTTGATTGTAGACTATTATGCAGAGTGTTTGAAGGAATTGCGCAAATATGATTATTCAACTATTTTGGAGGAGTATTTTGAGTTGGATAATAGCATTGCAACACGAGATAAAAATGGGATAAAAAAAACGTTTAGTGGTCTGGCTAAAATCATCTTTCCCAACAAATCAATGAGCAAAGAAGAGGTACAAGAAATATTGGAATATGCCATTGAGGGACGCAAGCGAGTAAAGGATCAATTGTTAAATAGATGAAACCTATGAGCTAGTACATTTTGGATACAAAGACAATAAGACCAATAAAACAATTGAAACATTAGAAAATGTAGAGTATCAGCGCATTCTTAAAGAAGAAGCCGAGACCAAACAAGCACAATCTGATAAGCAGCTTTCATCCAATAATGACTTAACAAAACAAGAAACAACAATTGAGGAAGTAGTTGCCAAAGTTGAACACAAGGTTATCAAGGATGGGCAAACGGGTATTTCTTATGGGAACTTATTTAAAGCCTATTTGCGAGGAGCGAAAGAAATCCATCTGATTGATCCACAAATAAAACAACTCTATCAAATCATCAATTTACATGATTTTTGTCGTATGTTGTTGGAGCTTATTCCATTTGGGGAAGAAATGGTTTTAAAAGTGTTTACCCAAGTAGATTTGGCAAATCCAGATCAAGAACGAAATATGGATAGATTGTTGTTGAGCTATGAAAATACACCTTTAAATATTGAGATAGATTTAGTAGAGGATCGCTCGCTTCACGACCGTTCAATCGAATCTGATACAAAAGTTAAAATTGCATTGGGACGTGGTTTGGATATTTTTCATCCCCACGATTTTAAGAATCCTTTTAACCTAGCCAATACTGACCAAAAGCGACGCAAGTGCAAAGCTTTTGAAATGACTTATTTTCCTTCGGGTAGTATATAAATCTCATCTCCAAACCAACAATGAAAACACAACAAACAACATTCCACAAAATTGATTACCACCGACTTTCCAAGCAAGAACAGTTGGCAGTTCGAGAAGCGTTTTTTCCAATTGCTAAAGCATCTTTTCCCACTTTGACCCAAGAAGCTTTTGGCAATTATATCTTTAACGAAAAAATTAAAGATTCTTCCTATTTTGCCATTAAATCCAATAAGCAAACAATGGGATTTTTGTATATGTATTGCGAAGCCATTCGCTTAGACAATCGCCTAGTCAATTTGTTCAATACCCGCTTGGTGATTCATCCCCATTTTCAGGGTAAATCCATTTTTATAAAAGCAATGTTGACGCAATTTAAAGTATATGGCTTGCTGGCTCTAAAAAAAGGAGGGTATTGGATATCCAACTCCATCAATCCTATTTCCTATCATGCCATTGCTAGTAATTGTTGGCAATTGTATCCTAGTTTTACCCATCCACTGACTGATGAGTTGCGCCAACTTTTGTACAAATTATCAGAATTGGACCATAGTCAGCTTGTCCCTTCGATCAGCTCATTAAAATACCAAACGACGCTTCCTTGTAAATTAACCCAAGAACAAATTGATCGAATTTATAAATCCAACAAACCCCACATTCAATATTTTTTAAAAGAGGGAATTGATTTTACAAAAGGCGAAGGCATTCCTCTTATTTTTCCATTGACTTTACAAAATCTTTTATTCTCTTTTCTTAAAACAGTACGCAAGCGTTATAAAATATAAGTTTTACAACAAATCCCCCACCTGCCGACACACATAAGGCCAATTGACTCGTTCCCTTTTCAATTTTTTCTCCGATTCATTTAGGATGACGATGATGACATTTTTAGCAGGCAAAACATAAACATATTGTTTGTACAAACCAACTGCCATAAAATCCCCATACTCTTTTAGGCCAATGTGCCAACAATAATTGTAGCCTTCACTGCTGCCATTTGAACTATTGCGTTCTAGGCTTTTTTCAATCCATTTTTCGCTGATGATTTGTTGGCCATTCCACTTACCTTTGTTGAGATAGAGTCTGGCAAATTTGGCATAATCTCTTGCCGTGGCACTAAGGCAACAATAGGTCTTTTCGATGCCGTTTTTTTCGTCTACACTCCAGTAGGCATCCGATTCCATTCCTAGCGGTTCCCAAATTTTTTCTTGGAGGTAAGCACTCGGTTTTTGCCCAGTTGCTCTTTCCAAAATCAGCCCCAACAATTGTACATTCATATTGACATAGGCTTGATGGGTTCCTGGCGGATGCTCAAATTCGATTTGGGGCAATGCTTTGAGAAGATTCCGCCCGTAGTAAATTTGTGCGTCTTGTGTCAATTTAAAACGAATGCCTGAAGTATGATTGAGTAGGTGTTCAATATTGAGCATAGTGGCATATTCCATTTCTTTCAGTTCAGGTAAATAGTTCACTACCCTATCCTCTACCGAGCCAATCTTCCCTTCATCTCTGTCAATGCCGATGAGTGCAGAAGTAAACGACTTGGCAATGGAATAAGATGG
>JAHDIA010000333.1 GCA_020631035.1 Chitinophagales bacterium
TCGGATCACTAATCGTAATCATTCCATCCCCCTCATCGTCGTCAAAGGTGATGGTACTGCCGCTACGGGTGGTGATGCTTTTGATTTTGTTGTTGCTGTCGCCGCCTACACCTGTCATACCATTGAACATACTGCCCATTACAAAAGGACGAGCAGGATCACCATAACGGAAACCGAGCATTACTTGATCGCCAATTTCGGGAATAAATACGGAGCCTCTGTTTTGGGCAACATTGTCACTAATGCCTGCGTCGGGTGTCATTACACGAATCCAATTGGTACTCATACCTTCGAGTTCTTGCCACTGGGTCTGAACTTTAATGCGCCCTTTTTTGTCGGGGTCCTCATTGGTCAAAACCTTGGCAATTTGAGGATAGGCAATGGGGGTTTTAATAATTGGTTCGGGTAAGTGGGTTACCCCTGCTGGTATTGCCTCGAAGTAATTGATGTATTCGTAAATACTGGTGGCTTGGTGGGTTACACTGGTTACCAAATACTGCCCAAATGGCTTGGTTTTCCAAGCACCACCACCTTTATTTATATTGGCTTTGAAATCGACTATCACACCTGGGCGTAGTTCTTGTTTGCTGCTGTTACCACTCGCCATTGACAAATTGGACGCTGCTGCATTTTGTCTGTTTTTGAGCATATCATCCAAACTGCCTTTGTCGGGAATACGTGGACCAGAGGTAATGCGTGGATTGTGTATAAAGGTATCTTTGGAAGCATTGAAAGCGTGTGTTCCCAAGTCTCCTAGCCCACTAACATTGTCTTGGGTACTCCCATCTATTTGCTCGTCTCTAAAAGAGTGGTAAGAAATGGCATCGTATTTAACAGGACGCATACGCAAAGAAATTTTGACATTGTCCATATCAGTCCCATAAAACAAAGGAATGCTCGGCTTGCTACTAGGCTCTCCAAAAATGAGTTGTTCTCCGTCGTAAAACAGCCATTCGTTGAACTGACAGGCTATGCGACGCAAGAAGGAAAAATTACTTTCTCGGTATTGCACTAAGTAATCTAGGGTTTCGGTATACTTGGGCTTGACTGTTGCTTTGAGTCCTGACAAAACTTCGTCTACTATGTCTCTCAATGCCTTATCCGTCCAAGAGCACAAATGCGGTCCTGACTCTAGTAAAATGGTTTGAGAATAACCACTGATGACCAAATCACCAAACAAACCATGATTGTGAACCATGTTGACAGAGGTAACCACTCCTACAAAACCGTTTTCTCCTAGCAAAATCATACAAGATTTGCCCAACCAGTCTTTGGATTTATCTAAAATATGTCCACCAAACTCTTCTAGAATTTCGTGACCAATGACTATGGTAAATTTGTGATGATCGTATATTGTTTGCACCAATTTTAAATGCGTAAAATGGTCCAATGATGTACCATCAATATTTATTTTATTTATGGGTTTCATAACGTTTATGTATTTATTTTCCGAATCCAAACGGCATAGATATAAAAGCACCATTTAAGCAATTCTAAATGGTTTAGACACAGCAATGCCAGGGTGTAAATTTTACACCTTACAGATACTTTTATCCACTGTACTACATACATTGCCCTATGTATGTAGTGATTATTTTTACATATTAAATTCCCAGCAATTCAATTTCCACCTTTCCTAAAAAAGATGTATCCCATTTTTATACACCTCAAAGCATATCAAGCATTTCTACAGTTACAAATTAGCTTGATGAATATTGTGCATATGATTTTTGGTATAAATTAGGCATAGACAATCAATATCTTGATTTATAGAAGTTGTTGTAATAATAGTTTTAAATAAGAAGATATTTCTGCCTATGATTCCCACCTGTTTACTTGCAAAGCAAGTTACAAATCTCTAGCTATCATTTATTTAAAGTTTAAAAAAAGTAAAATAAAAAAAAACTTTTATGATACCACTTTTATATAGGTTAACACCAATATTAATTGGAAGTACGAATATAAACTACTTTTGTGACTAATGCATTTATTTTAACACTTTTTTGCCCATTTACTGACACATATTTTTTAAACTAATAACAAATTTCCCAATAGTTCATTTTGATGTATTTGCAGTTGCTTTGCCTCTCTTAAATCTACTGACCGAAAAGAAATTTTTTGAGGTCTTCTACTTTGCGCCATACGTCCTAAGTCTGCTTCTACTACTTTTCCTATTCGGGCATAGCCTCCTGTAGTTTGTCCATCTTTCATCAAAACAATGGGCTGTCCTTCTTTAGTGATTTGAATGCTTCCTGCCAATACCGCAGAAGAAAGCATTTTGTGCTCGGATATACCGATTGTCTCGCCTTTTAAACGAATCCCCATACGATTGCTTTGAGGCAAAATTTGAAATTTATTTTGTAGAAAACTTGCTTGACTCTCAGATGTAAAAAAACTCCACTCTGGACCTTTTAGAAAACGAACAATTTGATGCTGTGGGAAACGTATTTGCAAATGCTCATCAACATATTTGTTTCTATAACGTATATTTTCATTTTCCCATTGTATACAATCCTCTTTTTGTAAAGCACGTCCTTGGTAACCGCCCAATTTTGCAAGGGTATAGGTCGCCACACTATTCATTTCTTTTTGCCCCTTTAGCCTCCCTTGTATTGCCAAATAAGCATAGACACCCTCTTTTGCAAATCCTATTTGCAATTCATCCCCAGCAGCAATAAGTAAACTTTGATTGTTGGGCTGTTGTACCCCATTGACATAAATTGGCATCAATGCACCCGTTAAGGCTATAATGGCTTCTTGTTCAAAAAAGTAAGCTCCTCCCTTGAGTGTCAATTCTATAGCAGGGGCATCCAATGGATTGTCTACCAAGTAATTCGCCAATTGTAAGGCATAGACATCCATTGCGCCCGATTGTGGAACGCCCAAGTGCCGCCACCCTCTCCTACCCTTGTCTTGAATAGTAGTGTGTAAGCCCGCTTTTATGATCTTGAATTGCTTCATTCATTTGAGCCTATCAAGATACAATTTATTGAGGAAAGTATTTGAGTTATTTGAGTTATTTGGGTAATTTGGTAATTGAGAGATTGAGTACATTGGGTAGTTATAGGAGAATCTTAACTCAATTACACAATCAACTTATTTACACAATTATCATTATTGTGCAATGTGCGTATTTCTAGGCTACGTTCCGCCTGCTTAGCCAACGCATGTTTTAAGCTGCGTCTTAAATTGCATCCACCCGCTACATCCTGCTCAATTTAAATTCAACTTTTTGGCTTGTTTGTTAATCATTATTCCTCCGACAGCAGAAGTCGCAATGGTTGCCAAGTTAATATTCATAAAACTCAGTTTCGCTAATTGCATAAAACTGAATCTGATCTCCCATTTTGACAGGACAAGGTGGATTGTTTTGAGCATCAAAAAAGGCCATTGGGGTACGTCCAATGATTTGCCAGCCGCCTGGACATTCCAATGAATAAATACCTGTTTGTGTTCCACCTATTCCAACCGATCCTTGAGGTACTTTGGTTCTAGGATTTTCTTTTCGTTCGCAAAAAAGTTGTTCTTTTAATCCTGATAAGTAGACAAAGCCTGGCAAAAAGCCAAGCATTGCCACTTTATAAATGGGTTCGGTATGTAAAGAGACGGTGGCATTTTTAGAAAGTTGGAATTTGTCCTCTAAAAAATCCCAATCCAAACCCAATTCGTAGCAAACAGGTACTTTGAGTAATTTACCCTTATTGCTTTTTAAGTATTCTTGTGCCTGTTTCTGCCCTATATTTTCTAGATGTGAGACAATGATTGCTGGCTCCTCAATCATATTGTCGAAGATGAGTGCAATGCTGTCGTAAGCAGGAACCAATTCTAGCAAGTCTGGCACTTCTTGCTTTTCCAACAATGGCAATGTTTGTTGGATAATAGGGAGTGCATCTTCTGTGTCTGCTTCAAGTGTCAGGAGCAAGGCCCGTTCTCCCAAAAGGTCTAGCCTCCACTTTTGCCCATTAAGTTGCAACAATCTCGACTCCATTTTCGACTAGGGTTTGATGAATATTTTTGGCAAGTTCGACACTGCCCAATGTATCGCTGTGCAAACAAATGGTGTCTGCTTCTAAACTATGCATTTCTCCCTCATAGGAATACACTTCACTTTTTAGAACAATAGAGTGTACTTGTTCCAAAACAGCTTCTTTTTGGTGCAATACTGCTCCTTCCAATTTTCTAGATCGCAAACTCAAATCATTGTTGTAGGCACGATCAGAAAAAGCTTCTTTTTTAAATTTAATCTCCAGCTTTTCACAAGCTTTTCGCAGTATTGAATTGGGCAATCCATAGACATACAATTTAGGATCAATCCTTTTTACTGTCTCGGCAATTACTTGTGCTGTTGTTTCGTCTTTGGCGGCAAAATTGTACAAGGCTCCGTGTGCTTTGATGTGGTGCAATCTTCCCCCCAATGCCTCTGTCATTCCTTTGAGTGCAGTAATTTGATAAAGCAAACAGGCTTGTAATTCTTCAGTACTTAAATGCATCATTCTACGCCCAAAACCTTGTAGATCTGGGAAGGATGGATGGGCTCCAATGGCTACATTGTGCATAAGAGCCAACTCAATCGTTTTTTGTATATTCAAGGGATCACCCGAATGGAACCCACAAGCAATGTTACAAGAGGACAGATAAGGCATAATAGCCGCATCGTATTGACTACTATTTTTCCCATAAGATTCTCCTAAATCACAATTTAAATCTATTTTGACCAATGCCATATGCCTAGTGGATTTCACAAATTTTCTATGATATTTAATGTTTCTTGAGCCGCTTTTTTCCAGCTAAATTGAGCAGCTTGTTTTAAACACAATTGTTCTCGCTCTTTGAGTATACTCTTATTGTTTAATAATTCTTTCATCTTTGCTGACAATTCATTTATATCTTTTGGATCAAAATACAGAGCGGCCTCCCCACCCACTTCAGGCAAGCTCGACACATTGCTTGTAATGACTGCCGTTCCACAAGCCATTGCCTCAAGTACAGGCAATCCAAATCCCTCGTACAAAGAAGGATACACAAAGACCTCTGCCATCGAGTACAAGGTAGGAAGTTCAGAACGTTCTACATAATTGGTTAATACTATATCGTCTTTATAAGAAGAAGCTTCAATCGTGGAGAGCAAGTCTTCTATTTTCCAGCCTTTTTTACCTGCTAGAACCAATTGTATGTTTTGATTGGATGTTTGTCGAAACGCTTCGTAGGCTTTGACCAATACGCTAAGGTTTTTTCTTGGTTCCAAGGTTCCTACAAAAAAGATATAGGGTTGTTGAATGCCATATTTTTTCAATATACTAGCATCTTGTGTTGGTTGAAACTGTGCTTCTTTTCCCAAGTAAACAACCGAACTTTTGTCCTTTGCTTTGGGATAGTGTTCCATCAAATCCTTTTGAGTGTGTTGAGAATTGGTAATGATGGCATCGGCATTTTTGGTGATGATGGGCAGCAATAATTTGTGAAAAAACGAACTGGCTCTAGGGTGGTATTCTGGAAAAAGAACAGGGGTAATGTCATGAATGACGGTGACTCGCTTGGTACTTTTGGGCAAATTAAAGGGCCCAAAATGAGCAGGTTCTATAACCACATCCATTTTGTGTTGTCGCATTTTTTGGGGAATACTGGTAAAGAAACGCATTTTTTGATACATCGGCAGTGGGCGAATGGGAGAGATGATTTCTTGTACGCCTTTATATTCCCCTCCTTCTTGAGATCGTAGTACAAACCATTCGTGGGGCGAATCAAGTTGAGTGATTGCCCTTAGAATTTCCTTGACATAAATGTGAATGCCTGCATATTGGATGTCCAATGCATCGCCTAAAAATGCTATTTTCATGTATTTGTTTCCATTATTCAAAACCTTGAGACGAAGGAGCAAAAGCAGCGAAATTATGCCTGATAGTAGCGGTTACCCCACAGTAGGGGCGAATTGCATTCGCCCAATACGAGGAGTAAAAGCGGATAGCAGGGAGTCCCCATCGTTTGAAATCGCAGCGTTCCATCCTAATCATTTTGATGAAAATATCGCAAATTCCCCCGATTTCCTACCAATGTATTAGACAATTGTTGTAAGAAGGTTCTACGATTTGACATAGCCCTAAATTAAGAAAAAATATTAGAAGATACTTTTGAGCATACGCCCTACCATACGCACCCCAGACAAAAAGTTTTGTCCTTTTTGCATCACATCGGCATGGTAACTCACTTTTATGGGGACTTCTTCGAGGCGTGCATCGTTTTTGTGAACGTATTTGATGATTTCCATACAAAACTCATAGCCATTGCAGTTGAGGCGGGAATGTTTGGCAAAATCGGCTCTAAATGCTTTCATTCCTGACTGACTGTCAGTCACGACCATTCCTGTAAAAATGAACGTCAGCAAATTGCCAATTTTGTTGTAAACAATGCGGATAAATGGAATCTTGTTTTCTTTGTTGAGGAAGCGGCTCCCAATGACAATGTCGGCATTTTTTTCGACCAAGCGGTCCAATATGTGGGCAATGTCGTCGGGATAATGTTGTTGGTCGGCATCTATGGTCACAATCACATCTGCTCCTTTTCTCAAGGCATAGTCAATACCCGATTGAGTAGCGGCTCCTGCTCCCAAATTGATGGGATGGTTGATAACATGCGCACCTAAATTGTTGGCTACTTGTGCGGTATTGTCACTACTGCCGTCGTTGACTACTACAATATTATCAAACCCCAAATCCTTGGTTGCATTGATGACTCCTGCGATTCGACTGCCTTCGTCTTTGGCAGGCATCACCACAAATACCTGTTCTTCTTGTTGTAGTAATTGTTTGACCATTTGTATAATTAGACCTCTTTCTAACTTAAAGATACGAAGTATTTGGGAAATAGGATGCATTTGTTTGAATGGGACGGAATGTTTACTTCCTTGGGCGAGGGTGTGTCCCTGCTATCCATTCCAAGCCTGTGGGCGAATAATTATTCGCCCCTACACAGGGCTTTCCATT
>JAHDIA010000334.1 GCA_020631035.1 Chitinophagales bacterium
AATCACCCCATTAAAGGCATTGGGACCATAATAAGCTGAGTTTGCCCCTACAACTAAGTCCACTTTTTGTACATCTAGTTCTGGAGAACCCAAAAAATTACCCAATGAGAAGTTCAAGCCTGGAGCTTGATTGTCTACCCCATCAATGATTTGTAGGGAACGTACAGGGCTCGTACTATTGAATCCCCTCGTATTGATGACCGTAAAACCCATACTTGCCGTTGTCAAATCTACTCCCTTCAAATTACCCAAACCATCGTAAAAGTTGGCGGCAGGAGTTTCTTTGATGGCAATGATGTCCAAGGACTCAATGGTTTGTGGTGCCTCTTTGGTTTTTTCAGAAATACGGCTTCCTTCAATGACCACCTCTTCAATGACGGCAGCATCTTCTTCTAAAGAAAGTTTTACTTCTTGTTTGTTTTCAGTAATTTCTACTTCTTGGGTTCTAAAGCCCACATAAGAAATCAATAAAGTAAAAGGAGGCTCTTTTTTTGTCTTAAGTTCGAAATTACCATCAAAATCAGTCAAAACCCCTTCAGTAGTCCCCTTTATAGAAACAGTGGCACTGATGAGGCCCTCCTTATATGTCTTATCAGTAATTTTACCTGTGACTGTTGTTTGAGCAACAATCATAAAAGAACAACAGACAAGTAGGATTAGTGTAGCGAATATTCTTTTCATAAAAACGGAATTGTAGGTTTCTTTTCTTCTGGAAAAATAATGAGGAATATTAAGTTTATATAAAATTTAACTTAGTTTTTTTCAAAAATGGCTGAAATAGATAAATATATGTATTTCTAAAGATTCAAATCAGAGTATTTTTGTTGTTTTTTGCCAAAATAAGCCAATAAAATGCTCTTGGGGTATTCAACTACTTGTTCCTCTTTTGAAATGGCACAGCTTTCAATGGCTTCTTTGGCTAATCTTCGTTTCTTTAGCCAAAAAAAGAATCGCCACTCTATAGACCAATGCGCTTTGATGACTGCCCATAGATTTTTGGGCTGTCTATCTGCCAAAAATTTGATGCCTGCAACTCCATCAAGCACCATTCGCCAAGGCAATAACCAAAGAAGTTTTGAAGTGGGTAAGTTCTTGATCAACATTGCCAAATTGTTTCGAAAATTCAAGTAGGTTTTACGGGGACTTCCACTACTCAAAGTTGCTCCTCCAACATGATATACAGTTGCTTGTGGATACACCATTACTTTATAACCTGCTCTTCTCAATCGCCAACACAAGTCTATTTCTTCAAAGTGTGCAAAAAAATCGGCATCTAAGCCGTTTAATTTGTGATACAAAGTGCTTTTCACAAATATGGCGCAACCTCCAGCCCAAGCAATTTCCATTTTTTGTTGGTATTGCAATATATCTTCTTCTACTGTATCAAAAATTCTGCCACGACAGAAACTGTAGCCCCATTTATCCAAAAAACCTCCACAGGCTCCCGCATATTCAAAGTGTGTTTTCTGTTTTTGTGCCAGTATTTTGGGTTGAGCAGCTCCAACGCTGGGATCTTTTTGAAGTTCAGTCATTACTTTGCTGACACAGTCTGGGGTCATTTCTACATCTGAGTTGAGCAACAAATAATAATCGGCTTCGATTTGTTGGAGTGCTTTGTTGTAGCCTTCAGCAAATCCCCAGTTTTTGTCCAATACCACCAGTTTCACTTGTGGATAATGTTGTTTGACAAATTCAACTGAATCATCTGTTGAGGCATTGTCGGCAAGCCAAACGCTTGCCTGGGGGTAGTCTGTAGCAATGACAGAGGGTAAAAATTCTTCTAATAAGGCCCTTCCATTCCAATTCAATATCACAATGGCAATGCTTGCCTGATTTCCTGCGGTCTTCATAACATCTGTAAAGAAAAGAAAAAAATCAATTAAATTATGAATTGTGCGTTATGAATTGTGAATTGGAGGCTTTTTCAATTGTAATTTGTGAGTTATGAATTGTAAATTGGCTGGGTGTTTCTTGTTCAATTGTGGGTTATGAGCGACCTAATACTTTCCCATTTTTAGCGTAGGATGAGCGGGTGGATGCACTTTACAACCTAGCCCAAAGCATGCGTTGGTTAACCTGACCAAGACGTAGCCATGAAAGAGGGACGTTGCACCAAAAAAATTATAAATTGTGAGTTATGAATTATTAAATGCAAAATGGTTTGCCCAATTTATCATTCACAATTAACAACTCACAATCACCTAACCCGCATCTGCCAAAGTCGCTTCTCAATGCGACGGACATTGGTTTTGTCTTTGAGGGTTTTGAGGTATTTTATCAATAAGAGCAATTCTGTATCATTGGTGGCTCCCTCATAAGCAGTGGGGTAAATGGCATTGCCATAATTGAATTTGCATTTGTGTGGGGTATCATCTACGATCAATATGCGCTCCAAATTGTAGCCTTGTTTCTTGACCTTTTTGAGGTTTTTGACCCAGTGCATATGGTCCCAATAAGGCCCATTGTAATAGGCGTCAGGTGCTATGTCTAGTCGTGGCGTACAACGGTTGCGACTCCAGACAAACTCAAGTTGGATGTCTGAAGGGACAATTTGCCTTGCCACTTCTTCTACATAATCTTTTGAGGCGGAAGACCAAACTGCCAAGAGAAAATCGTCTTTGATGGATTGCCAAAAATGGTCCAAATATGGGCGTTTGTAAAGGTGGTATACCTCAAACATAAAATCGGCTGGACGGTCCAATGCTTCCTCGCTGGCATGAACAAGGGTTTCGTCCAAATCGAGGATCAATAGGGTTTTATGTTCATTTTTGTAAGACATACTTTTCCATTCAACCTTATTGCTGTGGATATAATTCCCTTGATGTAATATTTATTTTTTTGCTTGGGACGGAATGTTTAGGGCTTCGTTTGCATGTAGTGTCCCGAAATGTCGGACCACCGCTTTACGCTTTTGTATGGCAACCGCTTCAATCGGGCGTAGGATAAAAATGCACAGTCCCTAGAATTCATCCTACTTAAATTTATGTTTTTTATATTTTTTGGGTGGTTGGAGAGATAATATCTACTAGATGGAACGAGGAGAAAGTTGGTGAATTTTCTTTACGGAAGATGTAAAAATTGTAGATGTCCCAAATTCGGAACATCTACAATTTTATTTATCATTTTATTTTTGAATGACTACTTCAATACGACGGTTTTGCGCACGTCCTTCGGCAGTCCCATTGTCTGCTACGGGATTGGCATCTCCAAAACCTTGAGTCGAGATTCGCTTGCCTTGAATGCCCAATTGGACCAATCTGTTTTTGACCGCATCTGCTCTTTGGCGAGACAGCTTTTGATTGGCTTCGGCATTGCCTGTATTGTCGGTGTATCCATGAACAGCAATTTTGACATCTTTGTAAGCTTTTAAGATAGCCGCTAAATTGTCAACTTCCAAACCTGAATTACCAGAGATTTGAGCAGAACCAGAGGCAAAATTTAAGTTATTGAAACGAAACTTGCCTTCGCCCTTTGCTCCCCCTTTGACAAAGTCCATCATTTGACTTCCAACAGAACCAGCAGCAAATTTGATTTTGTTTAATGCGGTTGCCGCAGCTTGGTCTATGCTTCCCAAAGCTTTTTGAATTGGGTTGGTATTTTGTGCTTGTTCTTGGGTCTGAGCTTGTGCTTTAGGCTGTGGCTGCTGCTGAGTTTTTACTTGCGGTGGCTGTTGCTGAGTTTGAACCTGTGGCTGTTGCTGAGTTTGCGTTCTAGGTTCAACTGGTGTAGTATATCCTGGGTGATCACTAGCTCCAAAACAACCCGATTTAAACAAAAAGAAACCGAGTAATCCTATTAATAACAAAGGAATAAGGCAACCCCACAAACCAAATCCAGCCTTTTTCTTAGTGGTGGTGGTCGCACTTGCAGTACTTGCGGCTTCTACTGTTTCTGTTTTTGCTGCAAGTTTATCTGCTGCTTCTCTTTTTCTAGCCGCTTCTTTTTCGGCTCTTTTGGCTTCTTTTTCTTTTCGCCTCGCCTCTTTTTCGGCTCTTTGCGCTTCTCTTTCCTTATCTCTTTCTGCTTGCAATCTTCTTTCCTCTGCTGCCTCGTCCTTCTTAACCCAACCAAAAGAAGACAATTCCATCGCATCTACCATTCCTGAAGGCAAATCCGAGGATACCTGACTCTTTTGTCCATTCAAAAAACTTTTAAGACCATTGATGTCCAAATTTTTCTCTTGTACCTCTTTGGCAATCAAACTCATAATAAAAGGAGTCGAAAGCTTCATCAAACTGCTTGTAGATTGTTTTCTAATACCACTTGTTTCGGAAATAATGTTGGTGACACCTCGCCCTCTTTTGTCCATAAACAAGGACATATCCCGTACTCCCAAGTTCATCAGTCCATTGACGGTTTGTGGACTTCGTGAAAACAACTGATCCAATTTATCGGCTATATTAGGATCGGTATTTTTCGCCATTTTCATAATGTCTTTGGCTCCTCTCTCTGTCGAGCTATGTTCAATAATCGCTCCTAGTAAAGTCGCATTGACAGCAGGCGATGCTTTGGCAGTATGGTTTTGTTCTTCTTCCAAAAATTCAGCAGAATTTTCTACTAAGCTTCTGCCTAAACTGTCTTTTAACTGCTGCAACTGACATACAATGTATTTTTATTGTTTCTTTGATAAAGCAATTAACTTTAACAAAGAAATGTTTTATAAAAAAGTCTTATAAGTGTGTAAATGCATAGATCTAGAGAAAGTTGTTGGTTAGTTTTTTACACTTCAAGGACGAACAATTGTTAAAAAAGCAACCAACCCATAAGAAGATTTTTTTTATTTATATTTTTTTTATTTATTTGGACGGAACGTTGAGGGCTTCGTGGGTGGGTGTCTCCCCGCTTTTCGTTTCTATGGTGGTCCTTTCAAGACAAGGCATGCCTTGTCTCTACATTCCCACCATATCCACTGCAATCGGGCGTAGGCATCGGTTCTTTGGGTGCTGCGTGGCTTCGTTTGTCTATCCGCTTCACGCCTTGCTTTTTTTGTATGTTGCGGTTTGGTGTGTTTTTCGCCCGTTGCGGGTTTGGGCACCCACAATCCCGATTTTCGGGACTACGGGTTTTGTATGTTTTGTGGGTGGGCAGACACATAGGTCGGCTCCTACGGGTTTGGTGGCTGGTGTTTCCAACGTCGGTGGGACCACAACCAGGCGGGAATGTCTTCTAAAATGTTTTGTTCTAGGCGTTCCATATACAATTGGGTGATTTCGCCTTTTTGGGTTTTGCTCGGATGGAGACACAGGGGTTCAAAACGGCAATGGTAATGGCCTCGTTTGTGGCGTTGGATGTGGATATAGTATACAGGCAAATTAAAACGTTGGGCATAAATTTCTGGTCCGTGAATGCAAATGGTTGCTCGTCCTAGAAAATTGACCCATTGTGCCCGTTTGAGATTGGATGGATTTTGGTCAGCTACCAAGATATAGGCTTTGGGTGGGGCTTCATTGGACTTTCGATAAATGTGTCGGTAGGTTTGTTCGGTCACCACCATCTCTACCCCCAATTTGGCTCTTACTCCATTGACTTTGTCCTCCACAAATTGATTGCTTATTTTTTTATAAATACAAACGGCTTGGTGTTTGAGATAATGTGGCGCACTGATGGCTCCCCATTCCCAATTGGCACAGTGTCCAGTGAGTAGCAAAATGGATTGACCTTTGTCAAATTGTTCGTACAATAGTTCGGGATTGAGACATTGATAACGTTCAATCAATTCGTCTTTGCTGATGCCAAAACTTTTGAGGCTTTCGAGCAATAAGCAACTCAAATGGGTGTAATAATCATTCTTTATTTGTGTTAACTCTTGTTCGCTGTATTTGGGCAAGGATTGTTTTAAATTGTCTTCTATGACTTGTTTGCGATAATGCAATACATCCTTTAAAGTAAATTTAAGAATGGGCTGAAATAAATATAAAAAATCAAGTGGCAAAATTGCCCATAAACGTAGCAACCCAAAGAGAAGTTCATAAAATATTTTTTGCATTGAGTTGCTACTGTATTTTTGTATAAACAATCAATTTTTGCTCCAAAAAAAATTTAAAAATCATTGGTTCTTGTTCCTTGACGTGTACCATCAGATCGAACATTTCTATAAATAAATTCTTTCCAATTGGGTTCCGAAATTTCGCCTCTTGCATCGGAGTGCAACAATTGATAATAATTGACGCCATCTGGATTAAAAAATACAAATTGTACATTGGTTTGTCCATTGGCAATTTGATAGTACTGCCAAATTTCGTAGGGGATTGCCCCAGGTTCCAACTCTGACTTGGCGACTTGGTGATTGGGTTTGCCATATTTTAGAAAGACATAGCCCCTATCAGTCTCAAATCCATTGCGAATGCCTGTGGCATATTTTTCCTCCACAGCCTGTACCACATTTCTATACGTCTGAAATGCTTCTCTTGGACCAAGTGGGTCGGTTACTGACCAAAAATTGAGAATAAATTGACGCATCAAAGTTTCGTCGTTTTTATCTAGTAAATTATTGACCATAACTGTTTGAAGTTCATCTACGATGGGCTCGATGGAACGCAAATGAAAAATCAATTCATCTTTAGACAATTCATTGACAAAGCTATTGTCCAATTTGATGTATTCCAAAGCCGCTTCACTTGTGACAAATTCTTTGGTACTAGGATTGTTGCGTTGAAAAAATTTGGCCTTGCGTTCTACCAGCTCATTCTTTTTGTTTCTTACCTCTACAAGGAGGTTGTAATTGCCAGAATTTAAAACAGCAATATCGAATTCTCCTAATAGAATTTTGACTTCTTGACCTTTTTCTTTTTTAAATCTCCTCAAATTGTCTACTGCCTGTATCCGTCCATTTTGGCTTACATAATACTGCAACAAATAATCCTCTTCTGGTAAAAGATTGGTATGGTAAATTTCGCAGTAAAATTTAATTTTGGGCATTTGGTTGGTATAATAGGGAAACACAAAAGGCAACATCTCCATTCCA
>JAHDIA010000335.1 GCA_020631035.1 Chitinophagales bacterium
GGAGCCTTGCAAAAAACAATAGGGCTGTTTCAGGAAAACAAAGCCTTGGAACAACAATTGGAATTGTTGGAAAATGCGCCTTTGAAAATCAAACAGTATGAACAACAGATTGAGAATTTTCAAGGACAGTTTGCGACATTGGAATTGGATAGTTTGGATTATAGACAAAAGATTTTGGAGGTTATTAGCAAGGTCGAAAAAAATAAGAGCATAGACATCATTAATTTTCCTAGCCCAATCAGAGAAGAGATGCAAAACTATGTAATTCAAACCAATAAAGTGGTTTTAAAAGGAGAATTTAAAGAAATGTTGGAGTTGGCGTATCAAATAGAACGTAGGGAGCAACTGGGGCAAATAGTCTCTTTAAACTTTGAGTCCAAAGTAGATTTTAGAAGTAGAAGAAAACATTTGTTGATGCAGATGTATTTGCAAAATGTAAAAAAAATAAATTAGTGAGTAATGGTTAAATAATAAGTTCATTGTTTTTGGCAATGAGATTTTTCGACATACAAGAAAAAAAACGCACTGGGCTGGCATTCCAGTCCTAGCAGAGCTAAGGCGAGTATTTTTGACCGGTCCGCCGGTGCGGAAGTAGGTCGGAAAATATCGCACTGGGCTGGCATTCCAGCCAAAATCGGGAAGTTGTTTTTTTCCATTACTAAGTGAGTAGATGTCAAAAAAACGTACTCTGCGAATGCGAGTGAACTTGTTAAGTTAGCCCCGATAGAAGCGGTTACCCCTGTAGTCCCGAACTTTCGGGATTGTGGTTGCCCTGGAAGGAGTAAAAGCGGATAGCGGGCAAATAAGTAGCGACGAAGCACCCAATCCCGATGAAATCGGGACTCCAATAAAAAAACATTTAACAACTTGATGAATCCTATAAAAAAATATTGTTTCATAATCATAGCATTGTTCTCGTGGCTGAGTTGCGAACATGTCGACATTGATGATTTGTCCAATGAAGTAGTTAGCTTGGTTGCACCACCTAACAATTCGGTAAGTCAATTAAACAATTTGACTTTTTGGTGGGAAGCCGTAGAAGATGCAGATGAATATAATTTGCAAATTGCCCAATATAGTTTTGACAGTATAGGGTATTTGATATTGGATACCACAACAGCCGAAACAAATTATTCATATAATTTGCCAAAAGGAGTGTACCAATGGAGGGTAAAGGCAGTAAACAATGCATCAGAATCTCCTTATTTTACATTTAACTTAGAAGTCGAAATCAATGATGATTTGGATAGTCAAACAATTATTTTAAAAAGTCCAAAAAATAATTTGACAACAAATGAAAAAAGCATTAACTTTGAATGGAACACAATTGAAATAGCAGATGTTTATACCTTTCAATTAGCTGGGAATTTTGGTGATATATCTTCTTTTATTATAAATGAAACCTTAACAGGGACTTCTTATACACATACATTTGAAAGTGAAGGAAGTTTTGAATGGAGGGTGCGAGCAGAGAATCAAAATGCGGTAACGGCTTATGTTGTACGTAGTTTGGGGGTCGATTGTACAGCACCCATTGCGCCTCAATTATTGCTACCTGTTTATGGTGACACTGTACAAGTTCCTATTTCTTTGGTTTGGGAATCCGAAGAAGGAACAGTAGGCGACAGTTTGTTTATTTATACCGACGCATTGGGAAATGATTTATGGGAAAAAAGATATGTGGAGCAACTATCGTACGATTTTGTGGGTCCAGCAGGCAATTATTTTTGGAAACTTAAAGCTTTAGATGCCGCTGGAAACGAAAGTGACTTTAGCCCTTTGTATACCTTTATTGTAGAGTAGATGAAAAATAAAAAATCATTGTACATTCTACTGCCATTGACTTGCTTGATTTGGGGAGTGATTGCCTTTAAAATTTATGCCGCATTTCAAGACAAGGGAGAGGAACATATTGCTTTTGCAAACAGTATTGCTATTGAAAAAAAACAAAAAAAAGAAGAAGAAAACTATACATTAAATTTAGATTATGGAGATCCTTTTGCGACATCAAAAAGATATAAAAGTAAACATAATCAACAAAATACAAATTTGAAAACAAAGTCAATTAATAAGAAGTCAACAAAAGATAAAAAAGAAATAAAAGAACAGAAAACTAAATTAAATTTAAAATACAAAGGGAAAATACAAGATCAATACAATGGAAAAGAATCCATTATTTTAAACATCAATGGAGCAACTCAAATCTTGAGCAATCCTTACAAAAAAACAAAAGGATTTGAAATTGTAAAAGTTTGGGAAGACTCTATTCAAGTAAATACAAACGGAGAAATTAAAATTATTAACAAATAAAATACAAATATTATGAATGGTAAATCATTAATCGTCGTATCAGCCTTGATTGTTATTGGTTTTTTAGCATCGGGCTTTTTTATGTTTAACAAAAAAGCTCCAATGGCCTATGTAGATACCGCCATTTTGCTCAACCAATACCAAGGAATGATTGATGCAAAACAGGAATACCAAGTAAATACAGAACAATGGAAAGCCAATGTAGATACTTTGGGAATGGAATTGGAAAGAGCCATTAAGAAATACGAAGAAGATAGGGCTACATTGAGCAACAAAGAAAAGAAACTGACGGAGGAATTGTTGACCAAGCAACAGCAAGAATTTATACAGTACCAAAAAGCCATACAAGGCAAAATGAACGAAGAGGACGAGAAATTGACCACAGGTGTACTCAACCAAGTCAATGCCTACATCAAAGAGTTTGGAAAAGACCACAATTATAGTATGATTTTGGGCACAACAACAGGCGGCAATATCTTGTATGCCGATGATGCTTATGATGTTACCCAAGAGGTTTTGGATGGTTTAAACAAACAGTATAGTGGAGAGTAAATAAGGTTTAATAAATTTATTTTAGCACAATAATTTTATAAATTTTTGGAGCAAAGTTTGTGGTGCCTTGTCGCTACTGATTTGCCTGCTATCCGCTTTTACTCCTCGTATTGGGCGAATGCAATTCGCCCCTACTGCGGGGTAACCGCTACTATCAGGGCTAGATTAAAAGGTGTGGTCGCCTTCGCAGAAAACGCTTTTTTTATTATCTTCAAGATTGAAAATGCAAAGTGTAAACAAACCATTGAATCATTGTAGCAAAGGAATAAAAAAATACTTTTTATTCTTAATGATGTTGCTACCATTACAAAGTCTTTGGGCACAAGAATCAGAGAACCTCATCCCCAACCCTAGTTTTGAGGAATATGAATGTATTCCTCATAGAGCTGGGATGCCTCGCTGTTTTAAAGAGTGGGAAGTTCCCACAGATGACACACCTGATTACATGCATATTGAAGGAGTTCCACCTGAGGAAGTATATCAATCAGCTTCAGCACCAGACAATTGGTTGGGGTTTCAATATCCAAAAACTGGGGATGCTTATGCTGCATTGCATACAATTACGTATGACCCAGATAATCATGAAGATTTGAGTGATGATCAAGAATATCTTAGAGTGAAGTTAAAGGAAAATTTATATGTGGGGCAAACCTATTCATTTGAGTTTTTCATTAGTACAGGAGAATATACTAGATATAGAAGTAATGGTTTTGGTTTATTGTTCAAAAAGGAAGTAGAGGAGGATATGGGCAATCAAATTGTAGAAACACCTTCTTTTTATATAGAAGAGATTTTCACTGAGGAAGAAGAATGGGTTAAAATAGAAGGAGAGTTTTATGCAGATAAAGCCTACGAATACCTTCTCATTGGACGGTTTTTATCAAACGATGATTCTAGTTTAAAAATAATTGATTTAGATTCAGATGGACCCAATCATATTTATGGTCAGGCATCTTATTTCATAGACGATATAGCTTTGTATGCCCATCCAGTACCAGAAATTGATTTAGGAGAAGATGTAACTACTTGTGGGCGTTTAATTTAACATCTCCACTGAGTGGAGAACAATACCGTTGGTCAACGGGGGCAACAAGTCCAGGTATCATTGTGCAGGAGACAGGTGAATATTGGTTGGAACTGATCCGTTTTGGAGAAGTGAGAAGAGATACCATTTTTGTTGAAATAATAGATGAGTATAAGGTTTATCCGAATCTTAGTAATGGGATATTAAAATTAGAACTTTCCAGTCTAGAAGATAAAATGAGTCATTATGAAATATATGATATGCTTGGACGTTTGGTAAAAAAAGATGGAATAATTACTTATGCAGGTAGAAGGACTTATGAACTCAATTTAAATTCAATGAGAATGGGACAATATTTGTTATATTTAGAATTGCCTTGTGGGAGGAGTGTAGTTGAAAAAATTATGTTGTTATAAAGGGTGATTGATAAAGAACTAGAAATATATTTTATTTAAAAAAATGTAAGAAATAGATTTAAATAAAGATTGATTAATTCAAAAAAAAGATTTATATTTACATTGGGAATTATTAAGTAAAGCAAATAAAATGGGCATTTTAAATGCTTTAAATCAAATTACATTGGTGGAATATTAAAAGTGGAACAAACCACTCTTACTAATTAATTAAATTTATTAGCTTGTAATGAATTAGTAGGTGAATTTAATTTTAGCTACTTAATTGGGAATGGGTAAGCTGTCTAACACAAAAATTAAATCATCCTTTACAGATTATTTTGTTTACGAATTTGCTGGGAATAAGTATTGATAGATATGCGTGTGTATCCGTCAATACATAATTGAAACATATTCTATAACAATAAACAATTGTTGAAATGTTAAAGCACTTATTGTATGTGCTAACGCTCTCAACTCTATGGCTATGCTTTGCCTCTTGTGAAAAAGAAGCAATGTCTGAGCGAGAACTGTTAGCCTTTGTCCAAAAGGATGAAAATGGATTGGAAAAAAATAGAAAGTCAGGAAATGCGTCTATTGACTTGACCTATCGTCCAACTGATTTATTGGTTGCTCAAGAACTATCTATTGCTGATAGAGAGAATGATTCCATCATCAATCAATTGAGAAACAAATACGATAAATATTTCTATTTTGTTTTATCTATTAGTGTTGATGAGGACGAGATTCTTTCTAGCAATATGTGGCATTCAGGTCAGTTTGGAGAGATGGTACAAAAACTGGCATTTAGAATGGGCGACTACATTCAATTACATACTTCGGAACAAAAAAGCATCCCCTTAGCAGATTATGTCTATCCTCGAATGTATGGACTGAGCAAAAGCACAGATATGTTATTGGTCTTTCCCAAAGAGGAAATTCAAGAAGCAGAATGGATCAAAATCACCCTAAAAGATTTTGGATTAGATATAGGAAACACACACTTTAAATACAATATGGACAATTTAATATCCTGTCCAAAAATAGATTTTAGGCAACTATAATTAGGTATGTCTTGAATTTTGTGGAGATGTCCTTTCGACCTTGTGGAGAAAGCTATGACATGGAGAGTGTCAAACCTTTGAATTATGATGGCCAATGTGCTAGAAAAGATGAAACGAAAACCCAATATTTTAAAAGCTAAAAAAACAAACCTTCAAGGTAGAATGAAATATAACACCACCACACCAATTATTGACAGTGAGAAAAAAATATAAATAAGATGAAATATTCTAAAAAAGTTTACTTACCCATACTTGCACTATTGTTGTGTTGTTTGTACAACGGCAGTAGTAAGGCACAAACAGCAGGGCCAACTGCTCCTGAATACTCTAGTTTTGAACCAGTAGACGTAACCGATATGGTCAATCTAGCCTCGGGTGATTTTACCTATACCATTCCCCTGATAGAAGTACCAGGACCAGAAGGAGGCTATCCACTAGCTCTGTCCTATCATGCAGGTATCAAACCCGAACAAGAAGCCTCCTGGGTAGGACTCGGCTGGACCTTAAATGCAGGAGCCATCAATCGTATTGTAAATAATTTTCCTGATGATCAGATTGCGACCAATGGAGTACAGGATTTTCAAGAAGGGGGAGCTTCTTATGGGGGAACCGTTGGTATTTCTTTAGGACCACCTTTAGGTCCGAATATAGGGACCTCACCCATGATACAAGGGGGGGGGAGTTAGTTTGTCAGTAGGAACTGGATTTCAACTAGGAGATATAAAGATTGGAGTTGGTTTTAATGCTTATGCTGGAACCAATGGTTCTTCCGTTGGAGTTAGTGCATCTGCAAAAATATCTAATAATATTAGTGGATCAGTTGGAGTTTCGATTACCAATTCAGGAAGTGTTTCGGGCTATGCAGGTTTGTCTTTGTCTGGTGAAACAACTTATAAAAATGGAAAAACAGGTTCTGCTTCTATTGCTTCTATGGGTGTTTCATTGGGATCAGATGGTTTAAAAGGTTCCGCTTCTATGGCAGGATTTAGTGCCAATCATAGCAATAACAATGTTGGTAATGTTACCACATCATCACTAGGTATTTCTGGTAGCATTCCAATAGTTCCAGGTATAAATATTAGTTTAGGGTACAATTATACTCGATATTGGGTAAATCAAAGAGATCAAGTAAAAGCTATAGGGGCCCTTTATCCTTCAGGTAGCTTGCCTATAACAACTGTTAATACTTCTTTTGATTCTTATGTATTGACAGAAAAAATTGGTGAAACTGCTAAAAATGGGACAGAAGATGCAGGAAAAGGACTGGGACCTAGTTTTCCAGCAATAGATGATTATTTTGTTACAGCCCAAGGAATAAGTGGAAGTATCAAACCTATTTATTATGAACCATTTTCTTTATATAGAAAAAAACTTACTCATAACAACGGAGATGATGAGACAATAATAGATTTGGAATATAAACGTGAATCTGTATCTACTTTAAGACCACAGTTTAGGTTTGAAAATGATTTTTCTAATTATATTGGACACAATACTAAGAGAGCTGATATAGGTTTTGATACGAATAATAATAAGTTTAATTATTTACAACCAAATATTTTGACACCTTTAAATCAAATGCTTGATTTAAGTCAAGT
>JAHDIA010000336.1 GCA_020631035.1 Chitinophagales bacterium
ATGAATAAGGCAAAAAACAACAACAACAAAAGAGATTTGTGTGTGTAGGTCATCGCTGGGTATTTTTATATTGTTAAAAGTATACAAACTGTATTTCCTTATGAGGTGTAAAGATAGGAAAAAATAGAAGTTTGCTATACAAATTAACAATCTAATTATTATGGGGCAACGTGCATCTTTCATGGCTGCGTGTACTCTGGTTAACCAACGCCTGTTTTGGGCTTCGTACAAGGGTGCATCCACCCGCTCATCCGACGCTTTTTAAATTTTTAAAGGTGTCACCTTTATTAATCCACAACTCACAACTTCCCCGCCTCATCTCGTATCACCGCCTCAATCATATTCAGTTTAGACACCCAAGGACATCAAACGCACTTTCCATTTTTCTTTTAAATTTAATTTTTTAAATATTTGATTGGCATTCAAGTCTTGGTGTTGGAGTTCCGCAACATCTTGATAAAACTGCTGAAAAAATTGTAGTTTCTTTTCTAGTAGTTTTTTGCCCTGTTTGAATTGAGGATTGTGGCTACAAAACAAAATCTCAAAATCCAATGACAATATTTTTTCAATGGATTTAATTTGTTGCAACATACTTTCCTCTCTTAAAAAATAAGCAATGTAAGAATTGACATACAAATCTGCTGAGAACAGCCATTTTTGATTGGCTTCGTACAAGGCGACCATATCTTTGGCGTGCCCAGGAATGGGAATGATTTGAAAACGATATTTAGGAGTTTCGAAGTAGCCCTCTTTGGAGTTGGTTATTGGCAGGACGATCACCCCAAAATATTTTTTGTGCGATACTAATGGCAGGTGGATTGCGCATAATTTCAGCACACAAGGCAGAACAGTAAACGGGACAATCAAAATGTTTTTGTAGGGCAGGAGCATTGCCCGAATGGTCTTCGTGGAAATGGGTGACATAGATTTGTTGAACAGGCAAATCCTTGAGTGTTTTCAATACCTCCTTTGCCATTTTGGGTTGACCTGTATCTATAAGTAAACCATCTACAAAATAGGTGTACACGAGTAGGTTTGGTTTGCCAAAGGGAGAATAGCCAAATCGGAAAGATTGGACAGGGCCGTGTTCAAATTCTTGGGTTACTCGCATTGTGGGCGAAGATAACAGTTTGTCCAATGATGATGAAATATGAAATGATAAAAAGAAAAAAACGATGGTTTGGAAAACCCCAACAAAATAAAATACGCCCGATAGTAGCGGAAAGCCTTGTAGGGGCTGACCTGTGTGTCAGCCCACAAGCTTGCAGCGGATAGCGGGGAGACGACATGCAAACGCAGCCCCCAACATTCCGTCCCAATCAAAAAAATATCAATTTAAATGGAACAATTCATTTAAAAATAGTATCTTGCAGTACCTATTTAAAATTCCCCATCCCCCCAATTTATACTGTTTTTGAACGACTAACAACAATGAGTCATTTTGCTATGTATATGTTTTTGTTTAACAATTTTTTAAACAACAATATAAATTTAAACTGTAGCAAATACTAGGAGCTAATTAAGAACCTGTCTGAAAACCTATTCTGATTTTGAGACAGGTTCTAAAGAATAAACAACTAATTGATGAATAACATAACGACTAAGTTGTGGTGCATACTATTGTTGTGCCTGACTTGTATGAGTACCAATGCCCAAAATTGTCCCCAACGATATGTAGACGATTTGTTTGCTGTAGAGCGCATTGAAGAACCTGCCAATTATGGAACTGCTAGTGCATTGGTGGGACCATATCTTGCCGAATTTCTCACCAATCAACAGAATTTGTCTTTTGATTTTTACCAGCCTGTCGGAGACGATTTAAGTGAACGTCCTTTGATTATTATGGCATTTGGTGGAGCTTTTTTGGTAGGAGACAAACGCCAAGCAGAATTGGTAGATTATTGCGAAGCTTTGGCTCGAAAAGGCTATTGTGTGGCAAGTATAGATTACCGCAAAGGCTTTAATGTCTTGAGTACCAATAGTGCGATTCGGGCAGTCTATCGGGGAGCACAAGATTTTAAGGCAGCCGTTCGCTATTTCAGAGCCAATGCTGCTGTGTATGGAATCGATCCGAATAAAATCATTGGTGGAGGGGCAAGTGCAGGAGCCATCAGTGCCATCAATGCCGCCTATTTGGAAGAGGCGGACCGAGTGGGACCAACGACCATTTTACAGCCTACCTACAATTTTCCTGACTTGGGGTGTTTGGATTGTTCAGGCAACAATTTAAATGTAAGCAGTATCCCCAATGCAGTGGTCAATTTGTGGGGTGGAATAGGTGAGTTGGAATGGATTAATGCGGGAGAGGCACCCATTGTCTCCTTTCATGGAACAGCCGACAATACAGTGAGCGCTTATACCGCTTCCCCTTTTAATTATCCCATTTTTCCTTCTTTAAGTGGTTCGGTTCCGATACACGAACGGGCAAATCTTGTAGGGCTTGTCAATGAATTAAATTTATACCAAGGCGAAGGGCACGAAATGTGGAACGAGGCAAGTTTGGCTATAGAAATACAAGAGAAGTCTGCCGAATTTTTGGCAAACTTGATGCCGCCTGTTTACCTCGCTGGTGGAACTTGTGACGATGGAGATGTGTGTACCACCAATGATGTATTTGATGCCAATTGCAATTGTGTAGGAACTTTGATAGATGCCAACAATGATGGAATTTGTGATTTGAATCAAAACAATGCTATTGAAATAAATGTAGTAGCTTTGTTGAGTGGAGCCTATGACAATGCAACAGCTTTGATGCGAGATGATTTGAAGAATTTTAATTTAATTCCTACAACTGACCCATACTTAGGAACGACTATGACTGGCAATTTACTCAACACTTTGACAGGTAATGATGCCGTTGTAGATTGGGTTTTATTGGAGTTGCGTTCTAGTACAACCAATATTGTAGAACAAAAAGCTTTTTTACTACAAAGAGATGGCGATTTGATAGATCCCAATACAGCTTCCAATGATTTAAATTTAGAGGCAAATCCAGGGACATACTATGTAGCCATCCAACACCGAAATCACTTGGGGGTTATGACGGCAAATCCTATTGATTTGAGCAATGGATTGACCACGATTGATTTTAGCAGTTTGCAAACGCCACTTTGGGGAACACATTCGACCGAAGAACAAAATGGCAAACGTTTGCTGTGGGCGGGCGATGCTGATGCGAATGATGAATTGATTTATCAAGGAACAAACAATGATGTCAATACGATTTTCTTTTATGTTTTGGGTGATGCGGGCAATGTCAATTCAAATGTGAATTACATTTCGACAGCTTATGCCAATGCCGATTTGAATATGGATGGTCAAGTGATTTACCAAGGAGTAGGGAATGACCCCAATGAAAACTTTTTTGCGGTCTTAACGCATCCTGGGAATGTATTGGCAGCACCTAATTTTGTGGTGTATGAGCAATTGCCGTAGGGGATTGTGTAATTGTTGATTGTGTATGTTGAACTCATTTTAATTTAAAATTGCTTTATAAACCCCTCTCTGGAAAAGCAAAAGTTTAGATGGGGATATATAGCATTTGTGTGGTAAGTATCCTTGAAACCCTCTTGGTCTATTTGCCAAGCAGATACATAAGTGGTAGGGGCTAAGTCGGGTAGTTTATCCATTGAACTGATTTCGGTCAAATAATGATTGGGAATATTGGGTAGTTGATAGTTGAGAGGAGTGGTTGGTTCTTGGAAAACCCGCCACCTAGTTATGTGATTGTTTTGGATATAGATGTATTGTACCTCAAGTAAATCATATGCTGAATCAATGCTTAAATCATAGTTTCTGACTTCTGTGTTGGTGAAATTGATAGTTGGTTGAAATAAAGAAATTTGTGTAGGTATTTCGTTTAATTGTTTGTGATAGTGAAAGCTTATGGAATCAATAGTGCTATAAAATTTAATTAAAGACAAATCAATAGATTGTATATCTAAATTGGGAGAACAATAAAAATCAACGACATCTGAATTAGGTATTGCAGAAAGGCCTCGTGCAAGAATTACTTCCTCTGAGTCATTTGTCAAGGCTTGTGCAGCTAAGAACCAATCGCTGGTGTAAGCTAGGGAAATGGTGTGAGTAATAGAATTGAAAAAATCATCAATGTGTATCGTTCGTTTTAAATTGGTAATATTGCCCACTTCCCAATCATTGTATTTGAGAATCAAACTTTTAAAGCTGAGTTGACCATCAATTATTGTTTCAATGGTGAGTTGTATATTGTCTTCCTTGTTTATATTTCCTAAAAAAGTATGTGTCTGATTGTCTGCATTAAAGGTGGATGCTCCACTTGTTGTATTAATTCCTGCAGTTCCCAATCGAATGTTATAGTCTTTTAAATAGGCAGCATTACTCAATCCTTGAATCTCTAATTGAACGGTTTTCTTTTCTGGTATACTCCTTTCACATAGTGCATTTCGAGATAGATCAAGATGGAAATTAGAAGCTATATTTCGATAGGTATAAATATTGAGTTTGTTTTCTCCTTTTGTTGCTCCATAAGTCAAGTCTATTTTGTCCCCTTTCTTTTTATAAAATTGTATTGTAGTAGCAGAATTAGAAGCAAGGGTGTCAAAAAGCATTTCACCATTTTGTGTGCTTGCCATTAAAAAGTATTGAGCAATAGTTGTATCCGCTTCTAAATCAATATGAATGCTAAATAAAATATCAATATCTTCGGTCGTATTTGGGTTTTGACTAGTGTTGGTATTTACTTCTGTCTCATCCTTGGTACAAGAAGTAATACATATAAGACCAATTAGGATGCTTAGAGTGAGAAAACTAATTTTAAAATAATTCATGTTGTTAATTAAAGAGGTACCCAAATAGAATCAACTACTTACTAGACCGCTACTGCCTTCTGGTAATTATAAGTTTTGCAATATGGAATCTATTTCTGCTACAAAGGTAGAAATTTTTGGAGTATAAGAAATGTAATTGTATTGCTTTTCCTCCTTGTTGTCAAGCTTGTCAATAAATATTGCTGGTTGGGCACCGTGGAGGTATTGGGATAATGAAGTAAGGTTTAGACTGCCAATCGTTTTAATATGTTTTCGTCTCTTTGAATAAAAAGGTGTATGGTAAAACCAATCCGATTCAGGCAAACGAGTTCTATCATCCACAAACAAGGCAACAAACACAAAGTTGTGATTTATTTTTTTTACCACTGTGGGATGGTTCAATATATTTTCTTCCATTTTTCGGCAATTGACACAGGCATATGCTGTAAAGTAAACCATCAAAGGCTTGTCCAAGAATTCGGCACATGCCAATGCTTGCTCGTAATTGTTGTAGCCAATGATGCCATCGGGTAAATCAAATGCTTCTAGGTATTTGGGCGATTCACCACAGTGATTGCAATTGGTATAGCCATCATCGGTGCTGGACAAATGGCAGGCAATGAACATTGCGAACACAGCAAAATACAAATAAAAATATGTTGTTTTTAAATTCATTGTAGTTAGCATTGATCCTGTGTCCATTTTGCAGGATTGTTGCGGATGTATTTAGCAATGTTTTTATGTGATTGTTCATTGCGAATGATGCGGTCATAATAATTGCGTTGCCAAACGGGATGTCCCATAGGAAATTGATCCATCCGATTTTGCCGCAACCATTTTGTTACCCCAATTTTGAATCCACGAACAATCGACCCAATTGTTTTGGACGGCGTCCCCCGTAGGGGCGAAAATGCCATCGTTTTGTTTTTAATTGCTTTGGTATTTATGGATTCGTGCTGATTATGACCACCCCCATTCCCAGTATTACAAATATAAACAATTTTATTCCAAGATTTTAAAGGAATTGCAATCGGCTGGTTCTTCGGGCGAATACTACACCCCTAGAGCCGTCACTCAATTTATGGTAGACATTGTCAATCCGCAATTGGGCGAAAAAATACTCGATCCCGCTTGTGGAACGGGCGGCTTTTTAACCTGTAGCATCGACCATTTAAAACAACAAGTCAAAACACCCAAGCAAAGAGCCAAATTGCAAACCGCCATCAAAGGCATAGAGAAAAAACCTCTGCCTCACTTGCTCTGTACCACCAATTTAATGTTGAATGGTTTTGATGTACCAGCCGTTCAACGAGACAATTATTTGAGCAAACCCTATGGCGATTGGCTTGCCAAAGATAGGGTAGATGTGATACTGACCAATCCGCCCTTTGGTGGAGTGGAGGAGGACGGAACCGAAACCAATTTTCCACAAAAGTTTAGAACCAAAGAAACCGCCGATTTGTTTTTGGCACTCATCATTCGCTTGCTCAAAACAGGCGGACGGGCGGCACTCGTATTGCCCGATGGAACCCTCTTTGGAGAAGGCGTCAAAACCAGGCTCAAAGAAGAATTGCTCAACAAATGCAATTTGCATACCATCGTACGTTTACCCAATGGTGTGTTCAGTCCCTACACCAGTATCAAAACCAATTTGTTGTTTTTTGACAAGGGAACACCCACCAAAGAAATTTGGTACTATGAACATCTCTATCCGCCTGGAGTCAAAAGTTACAACAAAAGCAAACCCATTCACATCAAAGAATTTGAGGCAGAGAAAAAATGGTGGAACAACAGAAGTGAAAACCGCTACGCTTGGAAAGTAGAACGTGCCGAGATCGAAAAACGGAACTACAATTTGGACATCAAAAATCCCTTTGTGGAGGCAGATACCCTCGCCAGCCCCAAAGAATTGTTAAAGCAATTCAAGGACAGCGAAAAACAAATAGCCAAGATACAAGATAAAATCATCAAGCTATTGTCCAAAGCCCTCAAGTAAGAAGCTGTCCCTTCGAGCGCAGCCGAGAAGACTATGACATGGGAAGTTACCAAACGATCAACTAAAAAAAGAAGCTGTCTCTTCGAGCGCAGCCGAGAAGACTATGACATGGGAAGTTACCAAACGATCAACTAA
>JAHDIA010000337.1 GCA_020631035.1 Chitinophagales bacterium
AAAAAGACAATTTTTATGCAGCCCTCAACTCTGCGGTCTTTACCGATGGTTCATTTTGCTATATTCCCAAAGGTGTCCGTTGCCCAATGGAATTGTCTACTTACTTCCGCATCAATACCGCTGGTACTGGACAATTTGAACGTACCTTGATTGTAGCAGAAGAAGGCTCATATGTGAGTTATCTAGAAGGTTGTACCGCTCCAAGTAGAGACGAAAACCAATTGCACGCTGCAGTGGTCGAAATTGTGGCCCACAAAGATGCAGAGGTTAAATATTCAACGGTACAAAACTGGTATCCTGGAAATCCTGAGACAGGCAAGGGTGGGGTATTCAACTTTGTGACCAAGAGGGGCATTTGCAAAGGAGCCAATTCAAAAATTTCTTGGACGCAAGTAGAAACTGGTTCTGCTGTTACTTGGAAATACCCTTCAGTGATTTTACGAGGTGACAACTCAATCGGTGAATTTTATTCAGTAGCTGTTACCAACAATTTCCAACAAGCCGATACAGGAACGAAAATGGTTCACATTGGTAAAAACACCAAGAGTAGAATTGTTTCCAAAGGTATTTCGGCAGGTAAGAGTCACAACAGTTACCGTGGTTTGGTACAGGTCAGACCCAATGCCAAAAATGCCTACAATTTCTCGCAGTGCGACTCGCTACTCATAGGCGATAAATGTGGAGCACACACCTTCCCATACATTGAGTCGTCCAATCCTTCGGCACAAGTAGAACATGAAGCAACCACTTCAAAAATTGGCGAAGATATGTTGTTCTATTGCCAACAAAGAGGAATGGATTTAGAAGTGGCAACCGCCCTCATCATCAATGGTTTTGTAAAGGAAGTGATGGAGAAATTGCCTATGGAGTTTGCAGTGGAAGCGAAGAAATTGTTGGAAATCACCTTAGAAGGTAGCGTAGGATAATTTAATTACGCGAAATTACAAATTGTAGAAGCCAAGAAAAATGATTTAGAATTGGGCGTCCCACAATGTGCTGCACAATTGTATGGCACAAAAGTATTCAATGAGAAAAAGGAGGCAGGTATAGAAACCATTTATGGTTGTGTGACAACAGGGAATGAATGGTTGTTTATGAAGTTAGAAGGTGAGGCCTATTACATTGATTCTCAAATTTATTACCTAAATCAATTGGAGGAATTGTTAGGGGTATTCCAACAGATCATTGATTATTACAAGAAAACAGTTAAGGTGTAAATATTTTAAAAAAACAAACTAGAAAATAATAAACATTCACATGTTACAGATAAAAAATTTATTTGCAAAAGTAGAAGACAAAGAGATTCTAAGAGGAATCAATTTGGAAGTAAAGCCAGGGGAAGTTCACGCCATTATGGGACCGAATGGTTCTGGTAAAAGTACCCTTGCTTCAGTTTTAGCTGGAAAAGAGGATTACGAAGTTACCCAAGGCGAAGTCATTTTTAATGGTAAGGAATTGTTGGAATTGGAACCAGAAGACAGAGCCAGAGAAGGCGTTTTCTTGGCGTTTCAATATCCCATCGCTATTCCAGGTGTTACCATCTCTAACTTCATCAAAACTGCGATCAATGAGAAGCGCAAATACTTGGGAGAAGAAGACATCAAAGCAGTAGACTTTTTGAAAAAAATCAAAGAGAAAATGGCTTTGTTGGAAATTGATTCTAAGTTCTTAGGTCGTTCTCTCAATGAAGGTTTTTCAGGTGGAGAGAAAAAGCGCAATGAAATCCTACAAATGGCAATGCTTGAACCACAATTGTCTATCCTAGACGAAACCGATTCAGGATTGGACATTGACGCTTTGAAAATTGTTGCCAATGGTGTTAATAAATTGAAATCAGATCAAAACGCTACCATTGTCATTACCCACTACCAAAGATTGTTGGACTACATCGTTCCTGACTATGTACACGTTTTGTACAATGGACAAATCGTTAAGTCTGGTGATAAATCATTGGCACTTGAACTAGAAGCCAAGGGATATGATTGGGTCAAGGAAGAAGTAGCTTCTTTGGCATAATAATTATTTACTTAGTTTAAAACTATAAAAATAGCTTAAGCTTATGAATGTCGAAACTAGCTTCGATTTTAAACATAAATTTATAGAAGATTTTACTTTGTTCGACTCCAAAAGAGTGAACAATTCATCAGAGTTTGTTCGGAATCTAAGAGCCAATGGCATCGAACAATTCAAAGCCTTGACTGCGCCTAACCGCAAACAAGAGGAATGGAAATACACCAAAGTTACGGAGATCATCAACAAAGAGTTTTTTACCTATGCTTCTCGCTTAGAGCAAGATAAAATAGACTTGAGCCCTTTCTTGATAGAAGGCTTGGAGGCACATTTAATAGTCTTCATCAATGGACGCTTTAGTGAAAGAAACTCTAGCGACCTTAGTGCATTGAAAGGTGTGCAAGTTGGCAACTTGGAAAACGTTTTACAAAACAATTCTACAAGTGTCGAAAAGGTATTGGGCAAAGTAGCTGATACTGAAGAGAAGTTTTTTGCTGCTCTTAACACTGCCTATTTTGAAGATGGTCTTGTCATCCAAGTGGCTGATGGAGCCATTGTAGATAAACCGATTTTTTGTCTGTGTTTGAGCGATGCTTCTCAAGGCAACTTAATGGTCAATACCAGAAATCTTTTGGTAGTAGGCAAAAATGCACAAGTCAAGGTCATCAATGCCAACTATAGCTTAGAAGATTCTGCCTTTGTGCTCAACAACCAAGTGAGTGAGGTAGTCATAGCTGCTGACGCTATTGTTGATACCTATAAGCTGCAAATGGAGACAGACAAAAGTTACCATTTTGACTACACTCAAATACATCAGCAACAGTCTAGCAAGTTTTCGTGTAATACCATAACACTAGGAGGGAAAATTGTACGCAACGACCTCAACTATTTGCTACAAGGCGAACATACTGAGTCTTTCCTCAATGGTTTGTACCTCACCGAAGGTCAACAATTGGTTGACAATCACTCTTTGGTAGACCACGCTGTGCCCAACTGTATGAGTGATGAGTTTTACAAAGGCATTATGGCGGGTAATTCCAAAGCGGTTTTCAATGGTAAAATTATGGTACGTCCCGATGCCCAAAAAACCAATGCTTTCCAAAGCAATAAAAACATTTTGGTTTCGGACAATGCCACCATCAATACCAAGCCACAATTGGAAATCTTTGCCGACGATGTACGCTGTACACACGGAGCCACTACAGGACAATTGAACGATGAGGCAATGTTCTATATGCAAGCCAGAGGCATCAGCAAAGAAAAAGCCCGTAAGATTTTGTTGCAGAGCTTTGCAGGAGAAGTCACTGAGCGTTTGGAACTAGAAGTAATGCGTGATTATTTAAACCAAGTAATCGAAGAAAGAATCAATCAACTGTAAATAAGCTTAAATAATGTATTTATGGTAGCCAAAGCAGATATAAATGTAGAAAGCATCCGCAAGGATTTTCCCATTCTTCAACAAGAAGTCAATGGGCGTCCTTTGGTGTATTTCGACAATGCAGCCTCCTCTCAAAAGCCCCTACAAGTTGTACAAGCCATTGAAGATTACTACAACAATTTTCATAGCAATGTACATCGAGGGGTTCACCATTTGAGCCAAAAGGCAACCGATGCTTATGAGGCAGCAAGGGAAACCGTCAAAGATTTTATCAATGCTCGAAGCATTAAGGAAGTCAATTTTACCAAGGGAACTACCGAAGGCATTAATTTGGTAGCGCACAGCTTTGGACGCAAATTCATTCAAGAGGGAGACGAGATCGTCATCTCGACTATGGAACACCATTCTAACATTGTTCCTTGGCAAATGATTTGTGAAGAAAGAGGGGCGACTCTCAAGGTCATTCCCATCAATGAACACGGTGAGCTTTTGCTAGATGAATTTGACCAACTCTTAACAGAGAAAACCAAATTGATTGCGCTGGTTTATGTCTCCAATTCATTGGGGACCATCAATCCAGTTGAGTATATCATCGAAAAGGCACACGAAATCGGTGCCAAGGTTTTGTTGGATGCGGCACAAGCGGCTCCCCATCAAAAAATAGATGTACAGGAATTGGATTGTGATTTCTTGGCATTGTCGGCACACAAAATGATGGGTCCTACAGGTATGGGAATTTTGTATGGAAAAGAAACATTATTGGAACAAATGCTTCCATACCAAGGGGGAGGCGAAATGATCAAAGAGGTTACTTTTGAAAAGACGACCTACAACGAACTGCCTTTTAAGTTTGAAGCAGGAACACCCAATATTGCAGGAGGCATTGCCCTCAAAGCGACCATAGATTATATACACTCTATTGGTTGGGATTTTATAGAAAAACAAGAGGCGGACTTGCTCCAATATGCAACAGAGCAAATCAGTCAAATTTCAGGTATCCGCATTGTGGGTACAGCTGAGAAAAAAGCAGGCGTTTTGTCCTTTTTGTTAGGTGACCACCATCCCTATGATGTCGGGGTCATTTTGGATCAGTTGGGTATAGCCGTTCGTACAGGACACCACTGCTGTCAACCCTTGATGAATCGCTTGGGAATTGAGGGAACGTGCCGAGCCAGCTTTGCATTTTACAATACCACCGAAGAGGTAGATCGATTGATAGAGGGTATTCAAAGAGCCCAAAAAATGTTAGGATAAATGGATAGTAGAGCGGACGAATTGATAGAGGCGTTTGGACTCTTTGATGATCCAATGGATCGCTACGAATACATCATCGAATTGGGGAAAAATATGCCCCCAATGGAAGAGACACTAAAAACGGATGACCGATTGGTCAAAGGATGTCAATCAAAGGTTTGGTTGGATGCTAGCTTTCAAGAGGGAAAGGTACATTATAAGGCAGACAGCAATACTGTCATCACCAAAGGCATCATTGCCATTTTGATACAGTTGTTGTCAGACCAAGCTCCCAAGGACATTCTCAACAATGATTTAAGTGTATTGAGCCAAATAGATTTGAGATCGCACTTGAGTTCACAACGCTCCAACGGTCTTACTGCTATGATTCAAAAGATGAAACAGTATGCGAAGGTTTTTGAATTGAAGAATGAAGATTGAAAATTACATGCCATTCACTAATTTAAAATTTTTAGTCTTAAATTTTAGTTATTATGTGCTATGAAAGCAAGTAAACTATCCAATATAACTGTACAAGAATATGTAGAACTAGAGATTGAAACAAATACCAAGTATGAGTTTCACAATGGTAAGATATATGCTTTAGCAGGAGGAACTTTGAATCATGGTTTGATTAGTGGGAATGTTTATTCAGAATTTAGAAGTAAGTTTAAAGCAAATGCTTCCAATTGTTTCCCATTCAATAGTGATGTGAAATTGTACATCAAAAAAACGAATAGCTATGTCTATCCAGATTCAATGGTGATTTGTGGAGAAATTGAAAAATCAGAGGAAGAAGAGAATGCAGTAACAAACCCTATTTTAATAGTGGAAGTATTGTCAAAGTCAACAGCGGACTACGATAGAGGAGACAAATTCTTTTTGTATAGGAAGATTCCATCATTTAAGGAATATGTGTTGATAGAACAAAAGAAATATGTAGTAGATGTGCATTATAAAAGTGACAACAGCGATTTGTGGCAAATAACCAGATATGAAGGATTGGATAAACAAGTAAAATTACAATCATTGGATATAGAGGTAGCAATGAAAGATCTGTATTACAAAACAACTATAAATGAAGAATTATGAGTTGTGAGTTGTAAAGTATGAATTGAGCAAATGGTCAGTCAATTCATAACTCACAATTTACAATTTTTTACAATTCACAATTTATTTAAACTATAAAAGTGAAGTCCAGAGAAGAAATAAAAGAATTGGTAACCGCCCAACTCAAGGAAATTTACGATCCCGAAATTCCCGTCAATATATGGGATTTGGGTTTGATTTATGAGGTGACGGTTTACCCACCGATGAACAATGTCTACATCAAAATGACAGTGACGGCACCCAACTGTCCTGTGGCAGATACTTTGCCCATTGAGGTAAAAGCGGCAGCCGAACAAGTGGAAGATGTCAAAGAAGTTGAAGTAGAATTGACCTTTGATCCTCCTTGGGAAAAAGATTTTATGTCGGAAGAAGCCAAGGTCGAATTGGATATGTTTTAACTAATGGAAAAATCAAAAAATGAAGATTAGCGCACAGGAAGGATATGGTCTAAGAATATTGCTAACCATCGCTCTGGATGACTCAGAGGACGGACTCACCATCGCACAAATCAGTGAGATGGAAGATTTGTCAGTTTCCAATGTCGCCAAAATGCTGCGACTTTTGCGTATGAATGGTTTTGTCCAAAGTACCAGAGGGCAAAGTGGAGGCTATTTACTAGCAACTGCACCCGAAAATATTTTATTGAGCAAAGTATTGGCTGCCCTAGGGGGGCGCTTATTCGACGAAAGCATCGAAAGCCATACCGAAGTATTGGACAAATTGTGTACCGACTCGGTTGATTGTTCGATTCGTTCCTTGTGGCGCATTTTGCAATTGTCCATCGACAAAGTATTGACAGGCTTGACCCTAAAAGACCTCATTGGTCCAAGAGATGAGTTTAGACAATTAGTCGTTGAACGTATTTATGATAGTGGGCATCCAATGCGTTCAGGATGCAAAGACATCATTTTGAAAAACCTAGAAATTAGTAATGAAACAAATTGATGTTTGGATGTTTAATTAATGTTTTAAATAGTCATAACATTAAGTCATTAAGAAAAGTTAAGTTACTCAACTTAATGCTCCTTAATTTCTAAATGTTTTAAATTGATACAACATTAAGTCATTAAGAAAAGTTAAGTTACTCAACTTAATGCTCCTTAATTTCTAAATGTTTTAAATTGATACAACATTAAGTCATTAAGAAAAGTTAAGTTACTCAACTTAATGCTCCTTAATTTCT
>JAHDIA010000338.1 GCA_020631035.1 Chitinophagales bacterium
TTTTTTTGATGAAATGAAAAATAATCCTCCCGAAATAGTCAATATTAACAATGCTTTGATTTTTAATATCATTGCTGCCTATTTTTACCGCAAAGCTGGGAACAATTATGCCTACTTGCTTCAATACAAGAAATGTTTTTATATATTAAAAGACTACTTTTTGTGTAAAAGAAAAGAAACCAATATAAATAAATTATGGAAAGATGGTAGCAATCCAAATTCTCAAATAAATACAGTCGAAGCATTTTGCAACTTATTAGAAAACATTGCTGTTGAAGCCATTAAAGCAATAGGCTGGACGTCTAGAATATCTAATAGACCACAAATCTTAAAATATAGAGAAATTTTTGGGACTGATGGTGATAGAACAACTAATACTGCTAGAATGTATAGTGAGTTATCCAATAGTTCCGATGTCAAAGAAATCATCTTACTGACTGAAGAAATCAAGCTCAAATTGTATGTCACAACTTCTTCCTATTTTAATGAAATAGCTTACCCACCAACTTTTACCAATCCTTATGGCACTATTGGGAATAAATTTACTAGGATGTTAGAACTAAAATACAAATGTGAATTAAATTATTTTGTTATAGATAGTATTCTTGGGTTTAGTGATTTATTAAAAGAAACAAATGATGATTCTTTTATTGAAGAAAAAAAAAATGATTTAACAACTGATCCTTTAATAATAAAGTATAAACAAAAAAACAATATCCTTAAATATCTAAAAGATAACTTTAACATTACCCCCCCTGCTAGTCTTTCAAGCAATCAAATACAGACGACAAATGAAACATCTCAAAATTTTGCTAAATCAATACAAGATTTAATTGAATTCCTCATCAATGATTCCATCTATTGTTTATTTGAAGTCATCAAAACATTGGAAATATTTGGACACAATTATCTCGCAAGTTATTCCTATCTAGCCAATGCCCACTACAAATTGGCAAACTGGATAGATGCTCTGGAAAATATGGCAAAAATCACCTATAATGACGTACCTAAAAGCCACAAGGATTATGCTAAAAAATTTTCCAAACATAAAAACGATTATGAAAAACCTCTTAGAGAATTACTCGGTACAGATACCACTTATTACTTAGAAGCCCACTACCACAACGAATTGGCAATTCAACATTATTTCTCTGCCATTCAAATGCACACAAGAGGCAACACCTACAAAGAGCAATTGTTGAATATGTACTTTTTGGAGGACCACTTCAATGACAATCTCTTACATTTCTGTGCAGCCAGTGAACGCTTTAGAAAAGAGATGGGCTTGATTAAAAACAAAATAAAAGAATTGAAAAAGAAAGTCAATACCTCCTTGGTATTCAAATACGATTCCTATTTTAAGAATTAAAAACACATTTTCAAATCACAAAGTAAAAGACGAGCAACGAAGCACCCAACATGCCTCCTACGCCCGATAGCAATGGAAAGCCCTGCGTAGGGGCGAATAATTATTTGCCCGCAGGCTTGGAATGAATAGCGGGGACACCACCTGCAAACGAAGCACCCAAACGTTCCGTCCAAAAAAACAATTATTAAATTTAAATCGTGATAAATTGCGAGGTCTAAAACCCAAGCAAGAAACACTCAGCCCTACAAACCATCGACTGCCTAAATTAAAACCCCGAACAGGAAACATTCAGCCCTATAGACCATCGACTACCTGAATTTAAACCCAAGTAAAAAACGCTTAGCCCTACAGACCATCGACTGCCTAATTTAAAATCCCAAGTAAAAAACACTCAGAGCCCTATGGACCATCGACCATCGACTGCCTGAAAGGCACAAAAACCATCAAACAAAATACTCCTCCACATACACCCGACACAAATCCATACACGCCTGAATCCCTTTTTTGTGGGTACGCTCCATCCCATGCGAAGCCGAAACACCTGGACCAATCAAGGCAACTGGAAAGTCGTGACCCGCCCGCAAAGCAACTGAACCATCCGAACTGTAATAAGGATAAATATCGGTTACATAAGGAATTTGGTGCTTCTTCGCCAAAAGCGTAAGTCGTTTTCTAAAAGCAAAATCGTAGGGACCCGTGGCGTCTTTGGCACAAATAGAACAATGGGTTTCTTTGCCCATACAACCATCGCCAACAACTGCCATATCTATGACCAATAATTCCTCCACACTTTTAGAATAACCAATTGCCCCACCATGACCCACTTCTTCAAAAGTGGTAAAAAGCAATTCAACAGCTACATTTTTTCCTTGAAAATACTTCGCTAATTCAAACAAAACAAAGCAGCCCGATTTGTTGTCCAAAAATCTAGACTTGATATATCCACTAGGGGTTTCTTGGTAATTGACATCAAAACATACAAAATCACCGACCGCTATGCCCAGTTTTTCCACCTCTGTGTCCGAACTCACTTCCTCGTCCAATCGAATGTGCATATTGGACAATTTGCGTTCCAAAGTACGTATGTTTCTATTGACGTGAATAGCGGGATTGTCCATTAAGAAAGTTCCTGTATAAATTTCATCCTCTAGGGTGTAAATGCGAGCATAGTGTCCTTCAAAACTATTGAGTTTTAATCCGCCAACTTGACTGATGCGCAATGTTCCTTCGTCGGTAATTTCTTTGACTATTCCACCAAGCGTATCGGTATGGGCGGCAATGGTCAATTTTGGGTTTTCTCCCAACTGACAACGAATGGCTCCCTTTTTGGTGTATTCGACCTTATGACCATAAGATTGCATCAAATCATAAATATAAGCCGTTGCTCGGTGGGTAAATCCAGAAGGAGAATCGATTTCCAGTAGTTCTTTGAGTTGTTTTAAATCCATAATTTTTTCTGTGTAGTAATTGGACAAAGTAAATACATTTACGACAAAAATGCAATACTTGTTTTGAGGCTTATTAGTATTTGTATATTAGAACGGATAGCCAATGCCCAATTGCAACAATAGATTTTCTCTTCGCCAAGCAGCATCCCCCAATTGAATACGCCCCAACCATCTCTCACCTGGCAATTCAAATGGTTTGTAAAGTGGTGTGGAAAAATCAAAACGGAGAACAAAATAGGAAAAATCGAAACGCAAACCAAAACCCGCTCCTACCCCAAACTCATTTAAAAAAGAAGCAGCATCGAATTGCGACCCCACTTTCAAACTATCATATTTGAGCGTCCAGACATTGCCCGCATCTACAAAAAAGGCTCCTTTAAAATACCAATACAATGGAAAACGGTATTCCAAATTGGCTTCTAATTTGATATCTCCTGTTCGTTCAAACTGAATGTTGCTTGCCGAACCTGTAGGTACATAAGTACCAGGGCCAATGCCTCTAATTCTAAAGGCTCGTACCCCTGTCGAACCGCCCGAAAAAAACTGCCTAATAAAGGGCAATACATTGGAGTTGCTGTAGGGAATACCCAAACCACCATATACCCTTGCCACCAAGGTGGTTGAGTTGTAAAAATTAAGGTAATAACGATAATCGGCTTGTATTCGGATAAATTGCGAATAATCTAAGCCCTCTCCCAATATCTCATCAAAGCTTCGTTCGATAAGTCCTGTTGTCAGCAAAGAATTTTCTAGAAAATTGATCATATTGCCCGCCAACTCCAAATCGGCTCTAAAAAAATATTTGTTGCGCTTGAGCATTTGCTGATTGGTATTGATGTAAGAATAACTCCCCCCAATAATCAATCGGTTTTCAAAACTTCGTTTCAAACGCAAGTCACTTTCCAACAGAGCGGTTAAGGTATCCGATGGATTGTAGACAAATGAAGAGGCCACCGAAATAGGACTCAAGATGTGGCGGGTCTTGGAATTGGGCCGCCAGTCATAACCAAATCTAAACTCTGTTGCGTTGATGCTGTAAAATCCCAACAAACGTACAAAGTTATCGGACAAACTAAAAGTAGTGTTGACCTTGCTTTTTCGGATGATGTCTTGCCAAGTTTTGGGCAATACCTTCTTGGGAAAAGGCAACATAAACTTGGGAATCGTCAAATTGGCTTGTCCGCTGAGATTGATGGTATTGATGAGCGAACGTTTGCCCTCTTGATCGAACAAATCGAACTCAACTCCTCCAAATATATTGACTGAAAATTGCTCGGCTCCCTTAAAAAAGTTGCGATTTAGATAAGTAGCTGTCAAAGCTGTTCCCAAGGAGCCATCTCCAATAGGGTTTTCAGTAAATCGGTTGTTGAGTTCTGCCTCCATCGAATACTTCATCCGTTTCAAGGGAGTCAGAAAAATGTAACAATCCAATTTGTTTTGTGGCTTGCCCTCCTTTTCATTAAAACGCATATTGACAAACTTAAAAGCCTCCATTTCCAAAAAGTTTTCGAAGGTCTTTTGGTGGGTTTTTGCCGAATACAACTCTCCTTTTTTGATAAAGACTTTATCCACCATATTTTGGGGTTTAAAAATATGGCTCTGACTGATAAAATAATAGCCTCCATACTCGACCGTATCCAATTTGCCTTCTACATCTTCGCCTGGATAATAATCAGTGTATACATAAATATCATTGATGTAGTAGGTTTCGTGCCTTGCCTCACCTTCAGGTTTGGTCAAATTGACAAACACATCAATGGTGTGGTCGTTTTTGGAACTGTCTATTTGAAAATTGATGTGCTTTTTTTCAAACTTGAAGTAACCTTGGTTTTGTAGATAATCGACTATGTTTTTGCGTTCTTCATCCAATTTAGTGGTACTAAAAGCATCGCCTTTTTTGAGTGGGCGCCGATTGATGGGAATGCCATTGACCAAGGCTTTTAAATCAGGTGAAGGGGTATGGTAAGCAATAGAATCAATGGTGTATTGTTTGGCTACACCTACAACATAAGTTACTGTTGCGTTGTGGTCAGCAATTTTGGTTTCATAATCCACATCGGCATTGTAGTAACCATTGTTAAAGAGATAGGTTTCCATCCTACGACAGTTGTTTTCGACCAAGGCACTGTCCAACAACACTGGTTCCTCCCCTCTTCGCTTGAGCCAAGCCTTGAATCCTTTCTCTCCATCCTTTCCCTTATAGTATGCCCACAAATTTATTTTGAACAAACCAAACCATTTCCTATTGGGAAGCGGTCGCCCCACCCAATACAAATCCTCTTTGAGGTCGCTAGGGTTTTCGATTCCTTCCTTATCCTCAAACTTTATGTCAACTTTATTGTAAAGTATTTCGTCCTCTTCCAAAAAACGACTAACATTGCAAGCACTAGAGCCACAAAGTAGCAATACCAATACAATTAAGTTTATATATTTATATTTCTCAAATGAATGCTTCAAATTCAATTAGTAAAAAAGAGCTAAAATTTATTCGCTCTTTAAAAATTAAAAAATACCGTCATCAGTCTCAAACCTACTTAGTCGAAGGCATTAATAGCGTTCGGGAGTACATCAGAACTGATCTCACAAAAATAAAACGTATTTATTTAACAGAAGATATACACAACAAGATTGATTTTTCACTTCCGATGTCAAAAACTTCTGTTATTCCCTCACAAACTTACCAACAAATTAGTTTGCAAAAGGGTCCGCAAGGCATTATGGCTTTGATTGAGATGCCTTCTGCTCCCAATCCTACCAACATTCTCCAACAAAAAGTTTGCCTTTGCCTGGACAATATCCAAGACCCAGGCAATTTAGGAACCCTCATCCGCATTGCCGATTGGTATGGTTTATCGACCATTGTTTGCTCTCGCACTTGTGTCGATTGCTACAATCCAAAGGTGGCGCAATCCAGTGTTGGTTCGCTTGCACGCATTCAAATCTTGTACACTGATTTAGACAGTTTTTTGGCGCAACAGTCATCTATCCCCATCTATGGAGCGGCATTGGGCGGACACAGTTTATATACACAAAAATTTGACCATTCTTCTTGCTTGGTTCTAGGAAATGAAGGAAATGGTCTCTCAGAAGAAGTCAAAAATCAAGTCAATACCTTATTGGAGATTCCCCGTTTGGGCAAAGCAGAGTCGCTCAATGTGGCAGTTTCAGGGGGTATTTTTTTGGCAGAGATTTTTAGGCAAATACAAAATTAATTGTGAATTATAAATGGTGAGTTGGACAAAATGGAATGCCAATTCACAATACAACTTACATTTTTTTTGGGGCAACGTACATCTTTCATGGCTGCGTTCTGGTCTGGTTAACCAACGCATATTTTAGGCTGCGTCGTAGATGGCATCCACCCGCTCATCCTACGCTTTTGTGCCCCCAAAAACAGAGCATCATTTGTCTAGCACATAAGTAACTTGCTTAAAAAAATACAGAAAGTCATAGTATTCTTTCTCGCTTATCTCAAGCTTTTCTTCCAGAAAAAGCTGTTGCCACTCTGTATCTGTTTTATTGGTATGAGGATGGCCTATAAACTCCCAATTATTGATGCTATCTGCAACAAAGGTTATGTACTTTTGGAAAGTGCTTTCATATATATCTTCCATTACAATGACTCGTTTCCCTACTCTTATGGCTTCTTTCAATATTTGTTCAGGTTCTTTGATGTGGTGAAGCACTGTGATCAGTTGAACGACATCAAACTCATTGTCTGCAAAAGGAATTTTCTGTCCATCATATATAACTGGTGTAATTTCCTTAAATACAGACTTTGGGGCTATATCCAAGCCCTCAATATTAAAGCCTGCTTGCTTTATCAATAAATTCAGCCCACCATTGCCACTTCCAATATCCAGAATAGAATCTTCTTGCTTATAAAACTTTGTCAATCGCTCCAACTTGATTTTCGCCTTTTTAAGACACCATTTTTGATATAAATTCATAAAACACAAAAAGTATGTTGGGAATTTGGCAAGATACATATACTTATTGGAAAAGTGACACCTTTTCTTTTTCTAAAAATAATTAGCTGTTAAATACTGTGTAAATTAAATTTCTATACATTTTGTGTGCATCTTTTCGTCCTA
>JAHDIA010000339.1:0-6629 GCA_020631035.1 Chitinophagales bacterium
TAAATGTAAAATTTAAAAGATGTGTAACCGTGTTGTGTTTTTTGATTGAAAGTCAAAAAAAAAGAAGTATTTTAATAAAAAAATATTTATAATGGGTTTAATATTTTGAAAGAAGCATATGCATAAATATTTAAAAGTCGAGTCCTAGAGATAGATACCATCTACCATCATTTCGACGTCCACTATCGAGTCCCCAAGCACGATCCAGCTTTAAGTAATAACCAAGTAGACTGGCACGTACGCCAAAACCATATCCCAAAACAATGGGGTTCTTAAAGTAACGTACACTAACAGTTACGGGATTGTTGGAATTGTCAGGTATATTGGGATTTACTTCGGGATAGGTATAGGTAAAGTAACGGTTCTCTTCAGAGAATGGATTTCCAACTTCCCAAGCAGTACCAGCATCGGCAAAACCTACCAATTGGAAACTGCGCAAAAACTGTGATTTTAGAGGTCGATTGATGAGATAACTAAATACAGGAATGCGTAGTTCACTATTGAGCAATACATAACTACTCCCATTTCTTATATTGTATTTGAACCCTCGTAAATTGGGGGTGAGTGATTGAAAGGCATAGTTGGCAGTGCCGTTTTGATCTACAGGTGTATTGTAATCAAAACGACTATTTAAACGGTCTGGCTGAGTTCCCGAAAGAGTCAACCAATTGTCTACAGCTCCCAAAAAATAGACAATTTTATGGCTACCAATTGAGGTGGCAAAACTTACCCGATTGGCCCAAATGATTTGACGGTGTATTTTGTGATAATGTCTAAAGTCACCTCCAATGGTACCCAGCCAACCAGTATCTTTGATGCTAAAATCAAATTTAGAATCACTTATCGTGGCATTAAATGGCTTTTGAAACTCTGAATACAGCTTAAAGCGGGTTCCATTGAACAAATTGATGCCTGTTTTTAAAGTATTATCAAAGACATACTCCAATTTGAGTTGCAACCATTGGGATAGCTCTGATTCATTGTTCAAATATTCGGTTGAACCAAGGTATATTTTTTTGTCTTGTCGATATCCAATGTGCAAGGCCAAACGGCTGGTGATGTCAAAAGGATAGGCAAGTGTATGTTGTGCAAAATGAGTGACATTTTTGAGTCGGTCAACAGTTTGAGTTTGGTTGTTGCGAGGGCTATTAGGGTCATCATAGGTTTGGGCTTTTCTGTAAAAGGTCCAATGCCTATCCAATTGTTTTTCCAAATTGCGGAAGTTGACAAAGTATTCGGTATGGTTGAGACCAGAAAAAGGGATTCTAAACCCACCAATCAAGATGTAATCTTCAAACAAATCAGTTGTCCCCAAACGAAACAATGCCTTTAAATCGGGATTGAAATTTCCCAAAGGCTCCAAGTCATAGCTTTGATATTGATTAAAAGATAGAATGCTATTGTCCAACTGTGCAGCCAAATAGTCTATGGAAAATCGTGGGGCATAGGCACGTACTCTAGACAATAAAATACGTTTTCTATTTTCTGCTGCTGCCTGACTTGCTTCCAAAGCTGACAATTCTTCTTCCTCCAAAACAGTTTCTTCTTCAATTTGGAATAGGTCAAACTCACTCTGAAAAAAATAATTGTCAATGTCTATTTTTTCAGATTCTTCACTCAATTCCACACTATCTGTTTGAATACTGTCTACAAACTCATTTGTTAAGCTATCAATTTCCTCGAATATCACTTCTTCTTCTTCTTCTGCTGCTTGGCGTGTAAAAGGATTTTCTAATGGTACAGTACTGCTACTGTCAACACTGCTCAAGCGTTTTAGATAGGATTTGTATGGAGTGTCTTTTAACTCAACCTCAATACTATCTACTTCGGCAGTTTTATTTTTTCTATATATGGTATAAATGCCATTGTTTTCCCTTAATTCAATTAGAGTGTTGTTAAGGGCCAGACTGTGCTTTTGTATATTGGTATTGTAATTGGTCAATGGCTTGCTCTTGCCTATTTTTTTGTAGACATCCTCATATACAATCGACTCAACCAAATCCAATTCCTGTAAACTATCTAATAAAGTCAAGTTTTCAAGCTGTATAGAATCCTCTAAGTAAACAATGGTATCTGTACGTACAAAAACAGTATCAAAAGCAACTACATAACGATTGATCAAACCGTTTGCATCACTCAAATAACTCAAATACTTTTGATTGTATACTTGTGGCTGATATTCCTCAGTTTGGGGTGTTTCTGTCAATTGTATAAGCGATTGATCTGAGTTGTCCAAATCATAAAAGAAAATGTCAAAGTGTTCTACAGGTAAGATGCTATCAAATCGAGCGTCAACCAAAGTATCATTGGGTCGGTTGGAACGAAAAACAATCCCTCGAATGCTATCCACTACGGCAAATTGAATGTCGATATCATCATAGAAATCGTCTGTTAATTTAAGCGTACGGGTATTGGGAATAAAATAGGTAAACAAATCCGCTTGACCTTTTTGTACCGCCGACAAAACCAAACGACGGTCATCATTGGTAAAATCGGCATCCAATACCTGTTGAAACTTGGTCAATGGCTGCTCCGTTTCTTCCATAGTCGCCACATCAATTATCCTCAAATAAATAATGTCTCGTTTTTCATAAATAACCAACAACTTATTGCCTCGTTCATTCCAAGCCAAAATAGGATAGGTATGATCCAAAGGCAATTTGTAGGTTTTAAAACCCGTTTTGAGAATTTTGCTTTTTTCCTTGGTTTGTAAATTTTGGTAATATACTTTGATAGAACCTTCATCATTGGTGGCATATACCAAATGTTCGCCATTGGGAGAGAGCGAAATGTTTTGCACTTTACAACCCTTGTGTCGTTTTTTGGTTTGATACAAAATGTCTTCTGATGTAGGATTTTGCAGATCACCCTCCAATTGAGCTGTTTGGGTGACATATTCCCACCATTCCTCAATAATGACTTCAATGGGATTGCCCAACACAAATAAAAAACCACTATCCAAACTCCGATTGATACGGGTAAGATACAATATGTTGGGAATGGACGATTCGCCATAATTTTCTGCTATATAATGCCACAGAGAATGGCCTGCAAAACTAGCTTCATCACCAGAAAGCCTATTCAACTTTTTAAAACGTTCTTCTTGGGCAAATTTTCTAAGCTTATCATCCAAAGTTGTATTCCAGTCTTCGGTGATGTAATCAATCAAACCTTCCGAAAACCATTCGGGCAAATTGAGCAACAAGGCATTCTGAATGATTTCTTGCAAATTGGAACCAAAAACCATATTTTCAAAGTGTACCTGGGCAATACCGTGAATGATCTGCTTCCGAAAATTCTGATGATTCCCATCAAAATGAACAAATATCTTATTGCCCACAATTTCGGTCGTCCCCCCTGTATTACTCCACTCAATGCCCTGTCCTATATTGGTTTGGCGCAAATCTGATACATTGTGATAAACCATTATCTCTGTTTTGTCACTGAGTTGGTGTTCCAACTTGTTCTCAACATTTTCCAACTCTATTTCGGACACTTTCAGGGCAAACTTTGCCAAATCTTGTGCCCCTTGATAAAAGTAGACAATAAAGTTTTCAGACTCATAAAAAGACCATTCAAAATCATGGTATTGTACCCTGTTTTTGCCAAACTCTGTCTGAAAGCTCTGAGCCTCAATAGATTTGGGCAAAAAACACAGTAAACCTACCAGTCCCAAAAGACTGAATAAAAAACAAACTTTGTTGTACAATTTGTTATACAAATGGTCCATATTTGAAGATTAGACGAAATACTACATTTTACAAACGCAAAATTCAAGAAATTTGTGCCAGCTTATCACATTAAAAATCAAGTTTGTCAGATTCTTATAGAGAATCTCCTTAGAAAATTAAACAATTTATAGCACTTTTGCAGCCTCAATTTGCTTCTTTCACCTCAAGAACAAAAAAATATACATCTGATGATAAATGTCCATTACTTTACTTTTAGTCCCTTTGCCGAAAATACTTACATTTTATTTGACGAAACCAAAGAGTGCATCATCATAGATCCAGGCTGTTATACTCAACAAGAAAAAGATACATTGGTTGACTATATCCGCCAAAATGAACTTAAACCAGTTCGCCTCATCAATACCCACTGTCACCTCGACCACGTTTTTGGCAACAAATTCGTATTCGATACCTATGGATTGACTCCCGAAATTGAAAAAGGTGAACTCCCAGTCTTACAAGCCTATCCCAATGTATGTATGCAATATGGTATTCCTGCCGAACCTTCACCTGAACCCAAATTCATTTCAGAGGAAGATACCCTAACTTTTGGCAATTCCTCCCTTGAAATCCTTCTGACTCCAGGACATTCACCAGCCAGCCTATCTTTCTATAGCAAAGAAGACCAGTTTGTCATAGCAGGTGATACACTTTTTCTAGGTAGCATTGGTAGAACCGATTTGCCAGGGGGCGATTACGATACCCTCATCCGTAGCATCAAGGAAAAATTGCTCCCATTAGGCGACGATGTTAGGGTCTATGCTGGACATATGGGCCCTACCTATATTGGACATGAAAGAAACACCAATCCCTTTTTAACAGGAGAAATTAGTATGTAAAACTAGGACGGAACGTTGTGGGCTTCGTTTGCAGCGGGTGTCCCTGCTATCAGTTGTACATGGTACATACTTCTATCAGGCGTAGCGTATTTCGTTTGTCTCCTTCGTCGGTTCTAATGAGTATTAAGAATAAAAAATATACATTAAATAACTAAAAAAAAGCATTCCTTGCTGTACCTTAGTAAAGCGGAAAAAATAAGGTAGATCAAAATTTCAAGTCAAATGGTTTAATTTATTTATTTCGCTTTACTTACAGCAGAAATAGATATACTATGAATTTTCCAGATAATTTAAAGTATACCCAAGAACATGAATGGGTTAGAGTTGAGGAAGACTTACTAATAGTAGGCATTACCGATCACGCTCAAAGAGAGTTGGGCGACATTGTGTTTGTAGAGGTCGAAACGGAAGGGGACGAAATAGAAAAGGACGAGGTGTTTGGAACCATTGAAGCCGTCAAAACGGTTTCTGATTTGTTTATGCCAGTTTCAGGAACAGTGGTAGAGGTCAATGAAGCATTGGCAGATGCACCTGAAAAAGTTAATGAAGACCCTTATGAGGAAGGCTGGATCATCAAATTAAAGCCCAATAATATAGACGAGCTGGAAGAACTACTAGATGCAGCATCCTATAAAAAAGAAATTGGGATAGATGAAGAGGAGTAGGGGCGAATAATCATTCACCCTAAACGGTAAAATGGCGAATAATCATTCGTCCTAAATGGAGAATGACCATTCATCCTAATTTAGGAGCGTTTTTACCAATTTTCACTCTGTTGAGAATGAAGTACCACATCCACAGGTAGAACTAGCATTGGGATTGTTAAAGATAAACCCTCTATTATTCAAACCATGTAAATAATCCACTTCCATTCCCAATAAGTACATTTCATGTGCCCTATTGATAAAAATTGGTACACCCTCAAAGGTATACTCATTGTCTAGTTCCTTTTTTTCATCAAATCCCAAAATATAAGACAAACCAGAACAACCACCGCCTTCAACACCAATTCTCAAACCATGATTTTCTGGTAGTTCTTTGTCATACATCAATTGTTTGACTTCTGCAATAGCCCCTTCTGTTAATTGAATGGGGCAGGGGAGAACGTTTGTATTTATTTCCTTACTCATAAAACAATTTTTACAATTCTTTCAAAGTTAAACAACAAACTAGGCATCATGCAAGTTCCTTAACAAGATTTATCATTTTTTTATTCCTTTATATACGTTTAACTTTGCATTTGGTAATATTTACGAATGTTTTGTTGGTATTCTACCCTAAAATATAACTATGGACAGTAGCTTTTTGATAGATTTGGTGAAAATTATGTTGCCTTCCCTTTTGGTATTGCTCATCACCTATTTGATGATTCGTTCCTATTTTGACAATCAATTGGCCCTCAAAAAAGAGGAAGTCGAAATAAAGCGGAATGAAATGGACATCAAACGGAGTGAATTGGCAATGAAAAATGAGGGGCGTAGTGTCCCCATTCGTTTACAAGCATACGAAAGATTGATTTTGTTGTTGGAGCGCAACCAGCCTTTTAAGTTGTTGACCAATATTTATGACGATGACTTGACTGTACCAGAATACCAATTGTTGTTAATCAATACCATTCGTAGCGAGTTGGAGCACAATCTAACCCAACAATTGTATGTATCAGACGATGCCTGGAGTGTCGTACGTTCATCTTTGGAAGAATTGATCAATACCATCAATATTTTGGCAAAGCAGCAGCCCAATGAAGCCACAGGTCGCCATTTGAAAAAAAGCATAGTGGATTATTTTATGCAGCAAGGTGTGGTAATTCCCAATCATGGAGCCATTCAATTTTTGAAAGCAGAAGCCCGTGGATTATTGGCGTGATGATTCAAAATTAAAAATACCCCTGTAGAGACGCACGGCCGTGCGTCTGTCCGAAACGGGCGCAAAATAAAATATGTATAAATATGGTAGGGGCAGGTTTTATGCCTGCCCGAACAGGAAACGGGCACAAAAACATGCAAATATGGTAGGGGCAGGTTTTATGCCTGCCCGAACAGGAAACGGGCACAAAAAC
>JAHDIA010000339.1:6729-6887 GCA_020631035.1 Chitinophagales bacterium
ATGCAAATATCGTAGTGGCGAAAAATATTTCGCTCAAACAGAAGCCCAGCATGAAGCGGACAGAAAAAAGAGCCAACGAAGGACCCAAAGAAGCGATACCTATGCCAGATAGAGCCACATACCATGTATGGGCGAAAGCTGGGACACCCGATGCAAAC